>JAFYNU010000249.1 GCA_017547975.1 Clostridia bacterium | reverse complement strand
TTCGCTGTATATCGCCGGAGAGCTTGCCGCCCACCGCCGGGTGGACGCCATTGCGGTGACCTCGGCGGACTACACCGCCCTTTCCCAAATTGACCCAAGCATCCGGGACGGAGCAAGCCTTTTATCCCACGTTTTTCCCGACGTGGCCTTTAGCCCAAGCTTCTTCCTGGTTTCCCGGGGCGTGACCCTTTACCGGGGCCTTTCGGTGCCGGTTTTGTTCGACAGTGCCGATGCAGAGCCCCAGCTAGCGGGCAAAAACCAGGCTGACCCCCAGTCCCTTTGCGACCTATTAACTGTGATTGAAACACAACTTTGAAGGAGGTTTTTCCATGTCCATTGAAGCCTACAAGAAAACCATTGCCGAAGGGCAGGCCGTTTTGGGTCTGGAACTTGGCAGTACCCGCATCAAGGCGGTCCTCATTGGGGAGGACCACACCCCCATCGCCAGCGGCAGTGCCGACTGGGAAAACAAGCTGGAAAACGGCATCTGGACCTACTCCCTGGAGGAGGTTTGGGCCGGTGTTCGCCTGAGCTTTGAAAATTTGAAAAAAGACGTGACCGAACAATACGGCATCACCCTGAAAAGCCTGAAAGCCATGGGCATTTCGGGCATGATGCACGGCTACCTTCCCTTTGACAAGGATGACAACCTGCTGGTGCCCTTCCGCACCTGGCGCAACACCATGACCGAGGAAGCCACCAAGATCCTCTCCCCCCTCTTCGGCTTCAACGTCCCCCAAAGATGGAGCATTGCCCACCTTTACCAGGCCGTCCTTTCCAAGGAATCCCACGTGGACAAGATTGCCCGCCTGACCACCATTGCGGGTTACCTCCATTGGAAGCTCACCGGCAAATTCGTCATGGGCGTGGGGGAAGCCTCCGGCATGTTCCCCATTGACCCTGTCACCAAAAATTACGATGAAACCATGCTCTCCGCCTTCGCAAAACTCATGGAAAAGGAAAATCTCCCCTGGACCCTGACCGAGCTCCTGCCCACCGTGCTTTCCGCCGGGGAAGCCGCCGGGGAGCTCACCGTCCAGGGTGCCGCCCTGCTGGATCCCGCAGGGGATCTCGCCCCGGGGATTCCCTTCTGTCCCCCGGAAGGGGACGCAGGCACCGGCATGGCCGCCACCAACAGCGTCACCCCCTTCACCAGCAACGTCAGCGCCGGCACCAGCATCTTCTCCATGGTGGTACTGGATAAACCTTTGAATCACTACTACCCCGAGATCGACGTGGTTGCCACCCCCGCCGGGCACCCGGTGGCCATGGTGCATTGCAACAACTGCACCTCCGACATCAACGCCTGGGCCCAGGTCCTGATGGACTTTGCCGCCCGCATCGGCATGCCCATTTCCCGTCCCCAGGCCCTGGATGCCCTTTTCTTTGCCGCAAACGATGCCGATCCCGATTGCGGCGGCGTGGTCAACTACAACTTTTTCTCGGGTGAACACATCGTGGGTTTGACCGAAGGCCGCCCCATGCTGGTTCGTGGAGAGAACGCCAACTTCAATTTTGCCAACTTCGCCCTGTCGGCCCTGTATTCCGCCACCGCCACCCTGCGCATCGGCATGGACATCCTGATGGAAAAGGAACAGGTTCGTGTGGATTCGGTTCTGGGTCACGGCGGCTTCTTCAAGGCCACCGGTGTGGGCCAGAAGGTACTGGCTTCCGCCCTGAATACCCCCGTTTCGGTGATGCAGACCGCCGGAGAAGGCGGCCCCTGGGGCATGGCTCTCCTTGCCGCCTACATGGCAAACAAGGAAAACAACGAAAGTCTGGAAGCTTACCTCCAAAACAAGGTCTTTGCCGCATCCGCAAGCAGCACCGTGGACCCCGACCCTGTCATGCATCAGGGCTTCAACACCTACCTGGCCCGTTACAAAGCCGGTCTTCCCGCCGAGCAGGCCGCCATTGATACCCTGTAAGGAGGTCCTATCATGTTAGAAGCTTTGAAAAAACAGGTTTGCGAGGCAAACCTCCTTCTTCCCAAACACAACCTGGTGGTCTTCACCTGGGGCAACGTCTCCGCCATTGACCGGGAAAGCGGGCTGATGGTCATCAAACCCAGCGGCGTTTCCTACGAGGAATTAAAGCCCGAGGACATGGTGGTGCTCGACGTGGCCACCGGCAAAAAGGTGGAAGGGGAGCTTTCCCCCTCCTCCGACACCGAAACCCACCTGGCCCTCTACCGGGCCTTCCCGGATATCGGCGGCATCGTCCACACCCATTCCCGCTGGGCCACCATCTACTCCCAGGCGGGCAAGCCCATCCCCGCCCTGGGCACCACCCACGGGGACTATTTCTACGGCGAAATCCCCGTAACCCGTGCCATGACCCCCGATGAAATCGGCGGCGGCCCGGGTCACTACGAGGCCGAAACCGGCAAGGTTATCATCGAACGCTTTGCCGACCTGGATCCCAACCAGGTCCCCGCCTGTCTGGTGAAGAGCCACGGCCCCTTCACCTGGGGCAAAAATGCAAACGACGCAGTACACAACGCGGTGGTTTTGGAAGAGCTGGCCTTCATGGCGTGGCACACCCAAGCCATGGTCCCCGGCATTCCCCCCATGCAACAGGAGCTTTTGGACAAGCACTACCTGCGTAAGCACGGCAAAAACGCCTACTACGGCCAGAAATGACCCGTCACGTCCTGTTTGATTGCTTCGGCACCCTGCTGGACACCGGTTCGGGTTCGGTTTTGGCCACCGAATGGATTCTTCAAAACCTCTCTTCCTCCCTGGATCCCAAAGCCTTTTACGCAGAGTGGAAGAAAGAGAAGAAGCAGATGATGCACACCGCTCCCTTCCGAAGCGAAAAGGTCCTTTTTGCCGAAAGCCTTGGCCTGCTTTTCAAACGCTACGGTATCCAGGCCGACCCTGGGGTGGAAGTGAAGCCCATGATCGATTCCCTGTTTGCCACCCGTCCCCTCTTTCCCGACGTTCGGGAAACCCTCCGGGAACTGGATCGGCGGGGCATCGACTACGCCATTGCCTCCACCACCGACACCGACTCCCTCCTCCATTACCTGAAGGAAGCGGAGCTTTCGGTTCCCCTGGTCTTCACCTCGGAGAATCTGCAGGCCTACAAGCCTGACCCCCGGTTTTACCAAACCATTCTGGAGCAAACCGGTTGGCAGATTTCGGAATGTCTCTTCGTTGGGGACAGCCCGGAGGACGACGTTTTCGGTCCCGCCGCCATCGGCATGCCCGCCATCCTGCTGGACCGGAAGGGTAGCCACCAGGATTTCCCCCACCCCTGCATTGGAAGTCTTACCGGGCTTGCGGAATATCTGTAAACACCAAAAACAGCCTGACGCATTGCGTCAGGCTGTCGTGTTTTAATCCCCAAGTTCAGCAGTCTGTGTCAATTTCAAAAGAGATACTGTGTTACTCACATGGTCATAGCTGACGACGGTATATGTATAACCGGTATCCACCTGGGTAATCCGGAGGATTTCATTTATATTTTCATCCATAAGGCCCTTTTCCACCTCAACGACATGGAGAAACACCCCCTGTGCTTCGGCTCTCGATTTCGTATCGTTGCTATACAATTGCAATTCATATTGTTTAGCCTGGGAATCATATTGAAAATCTCCGACGGTTGGCTTTGGTCCTAAATTTGGCGTTATCTGCGGGATCAACAACAAATCGTTCGTTTCAAAAAAGTCATCATCGAATCTATTCTGGCAGAGTTCTTGATATGTGATTTCTTTTCCACGGCTTTCATCACTCATCCAATACTTCGACGGAAGAAGCATCGTGTTTTCGTTCAGAAATGGAAGATCCATCTGTTTTTCCTTTGACGCAATCAAAAACGGCACCATGGAATACTTGGGTAAAAGCTTGGACTTACCACCATATAGCTTTCCGTAGCATATGCCACAGAATGATTCTGGTGTTCGGATTGGGCCACCTGGCTCTCGCTTTCCTCTTCAAACGCAATCTCACTTGTGATCACCTCGGCTTCGGTGCCGCAACCCGCAAAGGTCATCACCAAAAGCAGCAGCCAGACGATCCATCGTCCTTTTCCCATTCTCCCTCTCCTTTCATAATTGTTTCTTTTTCGGGGCAGAGTAAATGTCTTTTTCAGTTTCCAAGTTCCGCTGTCAAGACGACCTCCAAAAGATTTTCCGCATTGCTTCCCGTGGCTCCATAGTTGATGGCGGCATATTTCCCAGAGGGGTGCATGTAGTCCACCCAAAGCCAATTACCCTGTTGATCATACCCCACCTGAACGGTCTTCCTATCGGGGGTAGTCGTCTCCACAACCTGACTTGTCGGATCTAGAAAAAAACCGTTCTGCCAGTAGGCAACCTCCGCAAAGCAGGAGCGATTAACCAAATTCTCCCCAACCAGAGATTGCTCTGTTTGCACCTTTACACCCCATCGTTCGCTATTATATATAGCTTGCACCTTGTAATGAAGACTTTCCAGTGAAACGCCATTTTCCCCGAAATAATAGCAATCTTGA
>JAFYNU010000248.1 GCA_017547975.1 Clostridia bacterium | reverse complement strand
TGAGCTTGCCGTCAAAGGTTTCGAAGAGCATACCGTGTCCCCCGTCCTTGTCGAAGAGGGGTTCGGCAATCTGTTCCCATTCGTCGGTAATCTTGCCGGTCTTGTTCACGGCAATGCCTTCGGCGTAGTTGCCGTTGGAGAAGCTGGACCAGAACATGACGAGCTTGCCGTCCTCCCGAACGATATAGGGACCGTCGGTGACCATGCAGGGGTTGCCGGCAATAAACCGGGGATCGTTGGGGGTAACCCAGGGTGCCTCGTCGGCGGCAAACAGGGTGACAGGATCCCCCATCGGGTGGGTCAGATCCTCCGAAAGTTCAACGGCGCAGATTTCGCCGGTGCCAATCTGAAGCCATTCGTGGCAGAAGACCATCCAGGGCTTGCCGTCGTCATCCACAAAGAAGGTACCGTCCAGGCACATCCAATCCGCCGGCGTGATGGGTTCCGGAGACCAGACACGGTAGGGTCCTTCGGGCTTTTCGGCCCGCAGAATCTGGGTTGCCCGGGTCTTTTCGGCGTTGTAGAAGGAGGCAAACATATAGAAAGCGCCCTTGTATTCGTGTACTTCGGGGGCCCAGAAGTTATCATTGGCCCAGAAGTCTTCGGGGCGTTCAAAGGCCACAATGGGACCTTCCCAATTTTCCAGATCGGCCGAAATATAGCAGGGGAAGCCGCTGACGCCATGCCAGGCGGTACGGTTGTCGGTGCCGAACATATAGTATTTGCCCTCATAAGGCAGAATAAAGGGATCCCGGATGCCGATATCTTCGCGTTTGATCATATTGAAAATCAATCCTTTCTTCCAGATCGTCTGTCATCATTATACTGGGTAAAAAAAGCTTTGTCAACCGGGGATTTTTTCGTTCTCCCTCTTGCATTTTTTGCCGCAAGCGTGTATGCTATGGGCAGATAAAGGAGGGATTCCCATGAAAGAACTTCGTCTGGAAGAATTGACTCCCCGGCAAAAGCTGGGCATGGTTATGACCGCTCATATTTATGAAGGTCCCAATCGGGAGGAGAATACCGCCTACGCCCTGGACATGATCAGAAATCACGCTTTGGGCGCCATTTGGATTGGTCCGGGTCTCACCGGGTTTGAGGAGACCATGGCCGCCGTGAAGGAGGCCGCCGACTACCCCATTTTGATCGTCAGCGATGCGGAAAGCGGCATGCCCCCCTACACCGTGGGCCGCCACAACGCCATCGGTTGCACCGGTGACCCCCACCTGGCCTACGTTTTCGGCAAGGTTACCGCCGTCACCGCCCGGAAGAAGGGGTACAACGTGATTTGCAACCCGGTTTTGGATATGGTGGATAAAAACGCCGTCTGCGGCGCCACCGTCCGGGGATTGGGAAGCGACAAATACAAGGTCACCGAGCTTGCCCTTGCCGAAGCCCGCGGGCTTCACGATGGGGGCGTCCTGACGGTGGGTAAGCACTACCCCGGTTCGGGTATCGAAACCATCGATTCCCACATGGCAGAATCCTCTTCCTCCGCCACCGTGGAAGAACTTTTGGATTTCAATCTGTTCCCCTACCTGGCGCTGATCCGGGAGGGGTTTTTGGACGGCATCATGACCAAGCACAGCCGTTTCCATAACATCGACCCCGACTACCCCGCAAGCCTTTCCAAAAAGGTCATCGGCGTGATTCGGGACCAGGGTTTCGACGGCTTTGCCATCACCGATGCCCTGGTCATGATGGGCATTGCCGCCAAGTTCGGCGCCCGTACCTGCCGGGGACTCGCCATTGCCAACGGCAACGATCTGGCCCTGACCTGGGGCCCCAACCAGGAGGGGTACGAATCGATTTGCGAAACCTACGACCAGGGTCTCATCCCCGACGACCGGCTGGATGAAGCCGTATCCCGGGTCCTTGCCGCCCAGCACAAGACCCTGTTGCTCCCTGCCGATCTGGATCTTACCGAGACCGATCTGGAGGAATTCGACAGCATCAACAAGAATTCGGTATTTGCCAAAACCGATCCCGATCTGCCCACCGCTCTGGATCGGAACGGAAGACACTACTTCGCCGTGCTGACCGAAAACAACGTGGAGATCAACGATGCCGGCAAGGTGAACGTGGACACCCTGCTGAAGGGTTGGTACCGCCCCGACCGCATTATGGAAAAGCTCCAGGAGCTTTTCCATAACTCCACCGCCGTCGCCATGAACCAGTTCCCCTCCCCCGGTCAAAACATGCATCTTTTGGAACGGTCGGTGGAGTATGACGACGTGGTCTTTGTCACCTTCACCGAAAGCCAGGCCTATGTGGGTCGGGAATGTCTGACCAGCCGCATCGTTTCGGTGATCGAGGCGCTTCAGATCACCAACCGGGTATCCACCCTGGTGCATTTCGGCAATCCCTTCGTGCTGGAGGAGCTTCCCCACATCCCCCGCTTCCTCATCGGCGGACTTTCGTCCAACAGCGTGGAATATACCCTGGACATTTTGGCAGGCAAATATCCCGCAAAGGGTGTCCTCACCTACGACGTAACACTTCCGTAACCATCCCCAAAAACGCATTCCAACGGGCGGGTGTTCCCAAATCGTTAACAGGCACAGCGGTTCCAACAGCTGTGCCTGTTCTTGCAGATTCGCACCGCACCAAAGCCTCCCTTGGGCACCGTAAGCGCCAGTTAACCAAACTTGAATTTGATGAGGGTGAGTGTGATATGAACAACATCGTTGCAGAGTGGTAT
>JAFYNU010000247.1 GCA_017547975.1 Clostridia bacterium | reverse complement strand
TGCCAGTCGTTGGCGTGGATCACGTCGGGGTAGAAATTCACGAAGGGGAGCATGGCAAGCACCGCCTTGGAGAAGAAGGCGAAGCGTTCCCCGTCATCGTATTGGCCGTAGGCGGTGGGACGGTTGAAGTAGAACTCGTTGTCTAAGAGGAAGTAGCGGACACCCTCCCGCACCACGGTATAAATCCCGCAGTACTGGCGGCGCCAGGCCAATTCCACCATGGTGCTGGCCACGTACTCAATGTCCTCGTGATTTTCATTCTTGATGGACTTGTAGTAGGGCAGAACCACCGCAACCTGGTGCTTGGATTTGGCTAAATATTTGGGAAGCGCATAAAGCACGTCCCCCAGGCCGCCCGATTTGAAAAAGGGAAGGGCTTCGCTGGTGGCAAACAGAATTTTCATAGGACAGATCCTTTCTGGTTAATGGCTGTAGGTTTGGCCCTTGGTCAAAAGACGGGGCTTTTCGGGGGTGCCGATGATCTTGGCCCCGGCAGTGACCCGGACGTTCTTGTCGGCGATGCAGTAACGAAGCTCGGCGCCCTCTTCAATGACGCTGTCCTGCATGATGATGCAGGATTCCAGCTTGGTATCCCGGCCGATCTTTACCCGGCGGAAGATGATGCTGTGCTTCACACTGCCTTCCACCGAGGAGCCGTCGGCAATGAGACTTTCCTTGATATCGGAATTCAGACCGTAGAGAACAGGAACGTCGGCATGGGTCTTGGTGTAAACGTGACCGCTGCGGAAGAAGACGTCCTTTCGGATTTCGGGATTGAACATATCCATGCTGGCTTTGAAGTAGTCGTAGAGGTTACGGATTTTGGATACGTAGCCGGTGTAGTCGATGACACGGATATCCAGGGAGGTGGTGTAGCGGTTGATGAGGCCGGTGTCAAAGAAGCGGATGCTGTTAGACTGTTCGGCAACTGCCAAAAGGTCCAGAAGCAGGGAGCGCTTCATCACCGAAATACCCATGCCCAGATGATTGTAGGCGGGATCGCCCTCATCGTCTGCAATGGAGGTAACACGGCCGGATTCGTCGGCGGCAAGGGCCAGGGCGAAGGTACCGTGATAGTTGGCGGCGGCCCGGTTTACCGTCAGGTAGGTAATGTCGGCACCGGAATCGATGTGCTGGGCAAGCAGGTCATCCATGTCGATGTTGCAGATGACGTCGGGTTCGCAAAGGAAGATGTATTCGTAGGCCGCCGACTTGTGCAGGTACATCATGCTTCCCCGCAGGGCCTTCAGCTTGGTGTCGTAGGCCGAATCGTAATCCTTCACGAAGGGGGGCAGGAAGGTCAAACCGTCGGTGCGGCGGTCCAGGTCCCATTCACGGGCCACGCCGATGTGGTCCAGGAGGGCCTGGTATTTTTCACGGACGGGAACGCCCACCTGGTAAACGCTGCCGTTGACCAGATTGGACAGGGTGAAGTCGATCAGGCGGTACCGACCGCCGAAGGGGAGCGCGCCAATGGACCGGGCGGAGGTGAAAAGGTCCATGGTGGAGTTATCAATATTGGCAAATACCAAAGCCATGCGGTTAGTCATAGGTTTTCACTCCTTCCGGAATATCTTCAGCGATGACCGATTTGGCGGGAACGAAGGCACCTTCGCCCACCGTCAGGTCGTAACCCAGAACGGCCAGGCCCCACTTACTGATGTCTTCGGCATCCTCGGGGCGGGAACCGACCACAGCACCCTTCTTGATGGTGGTGCCGGCGCCAACAATGGCATACTGTACCACGGCACCATCTTCCACGGTGACGTCGGGCATGAGAACGCTGTCACGCACCACGGCACCCTTGCCGATCCGGCAACCGGCGGAAAGCACAGAGAAATCCACTTGACCGTAGACTTCACACCCTTCGCATACGAAGGAATTGGTCAGAACCGCCTCCTCCGCAATGTACTGGGGCGGGAGAGCGGGGGTTTTCATGAAAATACGGAAATTGGAATCATCCAGCTGCATGGGAACCTTGGGGTTGATCAGGTCCATGTTGGCATCCCACAGGCTGTCCAGGGTACCAACGTCCTTCCAGTAGCCTTCGAATTCGTAGGTATACATCTTCTTGCCCTGCCGCAGGAGCATGGGGAGGAGATCGTGACCGAAGTCGTTACCCGAATCGGGGTTGGCATCGTCTTCCAGGAGGGCGTCCCGCAGGACCTTCCAGCTGAAGAGATAAATACCCATGCTGGCGCAGGTGGACTTGGGCTTCTTGGGCTTTTCTTCAAAATCCACAATGCGGCCGGTTTCGTCGGGAATGACGATACCGAAACGGCTGGCTTCTTCCAGGGAGACGTTGATCACCGAAACGGTTACGTCGGCCTGGGTCTTTTTATGCTGGGCGATGATCTTGGAATAGTCCATCTTGTAGATGTGGTCGCCCGAAAGAATCAGAACGTATTCGGGGTCGAATTCATCGATGAATTCGATGTTCTGGCAAATGGCGTTTGCGGTGCCGGAATACCACTGGGAGGAATTGGCCTTGGCATAGGGGGGCAGGATGTGCACACCGCCGTCGTTGCGGTCCAGGCTCCAGGGACGGCCGCTGCCCACGTACTTGATCAGTTCCAGGGGGCGGTACTGGGTCAGGACACCCACGGTGTCAATGCCGGAGTTAACGCAGTTGGAGAGGGGGAAGTCGATGATGCGATATTTTCCGCCGAAGTGGACAGCCGGCTTGGCAACGCTCTTGGTCAGAACCTCCAGACGGCTTCCTTGTCCGCCAGCCAGAAGCATGGCGACACATTCTTTGTTGTGCCGAATCAATTGGATGCACCTCTTTCATATTGAATACTGTAATTATATATTTGGTTCCTGACCCATCCGCCGGATTTCCAGAAAGAGGGCAGACAGGGGAGGAAGGTTTACGTGGATGCGGTAGGGGAGGGCATGGAGCGGGTCGGGGATGGCCTCCATGGGGCCGTTTCGACTGCCATCTCCTCCGTATTCCGGACGGTTTGTGGAAAAAGCTTCCTGCCAAACGCCGCCGTAGGGTACTCCCAGGGGGTAGGCATTCCGGGGTACCGGAGTGAAATTGAACACGGCCACAAGCTCCCGCTGGGGGCCTGCAATGCGGCGGAAGGCGATCACGCTGGCATCCCGATCGTCGGGAAGAATCCATTGGAAAGATTCCCGGCGCCGGTCGTTTTGCCACAGAGCCTCCTGTTCCAGGTAGAAAAAGTTCAGATCCCGGACGAAGGTATGAAAGTGTTCGTGGGCAGGGTAATCCAGAAGGAAATAATCCAACCCGTTTTGAGGATTCCATCCGGCAAACTGGGCAATTTCGTTCCCCATAAAGATGAGCTTTTTGCCGGGATGTGCCATCATGTGGGAAAAAAGCAAACGGAGGTTGGCAAATTTGCCGTCATAGTCTCCCGCCATCCGGTCAATCAGCGAAGAACCGCCGGAAGCCGTCCGGTGATGGGAGAGGGGGAGCAGATTTGCTTCGGTGAAGGCGGCGGAAAACGATTGGGTTACGTCCTCGTGCCGGCTCTTGCGGAACAGGGGATCCAGCTGAAGATAATCCAACGTGTTTTCGGCCCAGTTGGTATTCCACTTGAAATCAAAGCCCAAACCGCCGCTTTTGGTATTGGCGGTGATGCCCCGCCAACCGGTGGATTCCATGGCCATGGTGATCACGTCGGGAAAGTCGGTGTGGATGGCCTGGTTCAGGGCTTGCAGGAAGGAAAGGGAGGCGGCGTTTTCCCGGCTGTTCCCTCCGGAAATGGGTAATCTTTCGTGGGGATGGGTACGATATAGCATATCGGTGACTCCATCTACTCGGATTCCATCCAGATGGAAGTGTTCCAACCAGTAGATGACACTGGAAAGCAGGAAGGATCGCACCCCGCCCTTGTTGCTGTCGAACAGGCAGGTGCTCCATATGGGGTGTTCCCCGGGATAGGGGTCGGCGTACTCGTAAAGACAGGTGCCGTCGAAGGTGTAGAGACCGGCTTCATCCTTGGGGAAGTGGGCACCCACCCAATCCAAAAGAACGCCCAAACCGGCCTTGTGGCACTCGTTGATGAAGTGCATCAGGTCCCGGGGCTCTCCGTAGCGGGAAGTGGGTGCGAAAAAGCCGGTGACGTCGTAGCCCAGGGAATCGTCCCAGGAATACTCCGCCAGGGGCATCAACGCCAGGTGGGTGTAACCCATGGACTTGACGTAGGGGATCAGATCGTCCGCCAGCTTGCGGTAGCTGAAGGGGGATCCGTCGGCAAAGGTGCGCCAGGAACCCAGGTGAACCTCGTAAAGGTTCATGGGGTTTGTGTGGAGGTCCTGATCCCGGCGGTACGCAAGCCAAGCCCGGTCCTCCCAGCCAAATCCCCGGGGATCATAGACCTTGCTGGCATTGGCGGGCGGGGTTTCGGTGTGGAAGGCAAAGGGATCGGTTTTCAAAACGGTTTCTCCATTATGTTGGGTAACCGCATACTTGTAAAGGCCGTATTCACCGATTTGGTCGGTGAACAGGAACCAGAAATCGTCATAGATTCGCATCATGGGGGTTGCCCCAATCTGCCAGTCATTGAAATCGCCTACCAGGCTGACCGATTTGGCATTGGGGGCCCACAGGATAAACTGCCAACCGCTCGCCTCTCCCCGACGTGTCGGATGCGCCCCCAGGAATTCGAAGGCCCGGCGATTGGTGCCTGCATTATAGGCGGCAACGGGCGCGGCAATGCGAGGGGGGGACGCGAGGGGAATCTGTTGCATGGGTTTGCCACGTCCTTTCTGGGTTATCATTTCACGCTTGATAATATTATACAACAAAACATTGGAAAATGGAAGAGAATATTGTGTAAAATTTTATGTTTTTTTGTGGGGTTGAAAAAAACTTTCTCAGGGTGTATAATAGGGGAAATATGCCGAATCGAGGTTGCTCATTATGAATATACTGGAAAAATATCCTGCCCTTGGGGAGATTTTGCCCCGGGTGGAAAAGCCTGCCCGCTACATTGGCGGGGAGTACGGCCAGATCATCAAAGAAGGGGCCGATCTGCGGGTTGTCTTCTGCTTCCCCGATACCTATGAGATCGGTATGTCTCACCTTGGGATGCGGATTTTGACCGGACTTTACAACGACACCGAAGGGGTTTCCTGCGAGCGGGCCTTCGCCCCCTGGGTGGATATGGAAAAGGAAATGCGCCAGGCGGGGA
>JAFYNU010000246.1 GCA_017547975.1 Clostridia bacterium | reverse complement strand
GAAGTCGGATTTCATCACGAAGTGATTTCATCCACCGCAGGTGGATTTATTCCGTCCGCAAGGACGGATTTAGTTGAAAAAAGCACCTTTTGTCTGATAGACAAAAGGTGCTTTTTTCCTGGCGGAGAAGAAGGGATTTGAACCCTTGCGACGGTCACCCGCCCTACTCCCTTAGCAGGGGAGCCTCTTCACCACTTGAGTACTTCTCCACGGTGACAGTATTTTCAATTGACTCGGATAGTATACCACATCCTGCAGGAAAAAGCAAGCCCCAAACCGGGGAAAATTTCACGAAAACCGGAAAATATTTGACAGATGAGGAGATGCGTGCTATCATGGTGGAAAATATACCGATTCGGAGGATGATACAAGGTGGAAGAAATGCAGTTTCGTTTTGCAAAGCCGGGGGATGAGGGGCTGATCCTTTCCTTCATCCGGGCTTTGGCAGAATATGAAAACATGTCCGACCAGGTGGTGGCCGACGAAGCCACCCTGGGGGAATGGATTTTTGAGCGGGGCAAGGCGGAGGTGCTGTTTGTCCTGGCGGAGGGGAAGGAAGTGGGCATGGCCCTCTTCTGTCACAATTTCTCCACCTTCCTGGGCCGGGCAGGCATCTGGCTGGAGGATCTTATTGCTCTGCCGGAATACCGGGGTAGGGGATACGGAAAGGGGCTTCTCAAGCGCCTGGCGGAGGAAACCCGGGCCCGGGGATGCGGCAGACTGGAATGGTATTGCCTGGATTGGAATACCCCCAGCATTGCCTTTTACAAGTCCTGCGGGGCGGTGGCCCTGGACGATTGGACCACCTACCGGCTGACGGGGGAAGCCCTGGAGAAGTTTTGAGTCACAAAAAAGAAAGCAGAGCCCGGTGGCTCTGCTTTCTTTCGTATATGGGAAAAATTACACTCTTTCCTTGATTTCCTTCTGGATCTTGGCCAGGAAGTCTTCCAGGGACATGCTTTCGGTCTTGCCGGTGTCGCGGCTGCGGATCGAAACAGTGCCTTCTTCGATTTCCTTCTGGCCGATGATGACCATGTAGGGAACGCGGTCCACAACCTGGGCTTCCCGGATCAGGTAACCGATCTTTTCGTTGCGGGTATCCATTTCGGTGCGGATGCCGGCGGCCCGGAGGGCTTCGTAAACCTTGGTGCCAAGCTCGGCGCTCTTTTCGGAAACCAGAAGAACCTTAGCCTGGAGGGGGGCGAGCCATACGGGGAACTTACCGGCAAAGTGCTCGGTGAGGATGCCGATGAAGCGTTCGATGGAGCCAAAGCAGACCCGGTGGATCATGATGGGACGCTGCTTTTCACCCTTTTCATCGGTGTATTCCAGGTTGAAGTTGATGGGCATCTGGAAGTCCAGCTGAATGGTGCCGCACTGCCAGGTTCTGCCAAGGGAGTCTTCCAGATGGAAGTCGATCTTGGGGCCGTAGAAGGCGCCGTCACCCTCGTTGATGACGTAGGGCAGGTTCAGCGATTCCAGAGCTTCCTTCAGGCCGTTGGTGGCGGCTTCCCAATCCTCGTCGCTGCCCATGCTGTCTTCGGGACGGGTGGAGAGTTCCAGGGAGTACTTGAAGCCGAACTTTTCGTAAACTTCGTTGATCAGGTGAACCACGCCGGCGATTTCTTCGGCGATCTGTTCCCGTCTCATGAAGATGTGGGCATCGTCCTGGGTGAAGCAACGGACCCGGAAGAGACCGTGGAGAGCACCCTTCAGCTCGTGGCGGTGTACCAGACCCAGTTCACCCATGCGGATGGGCAGTTCCCGGTAGCTGTGGGGGGTGGAGCCGTAGACCATAACGCCGCCGGGGCAGTTCATGGGCTTGACGCAGTAGGTATCCTCGTCAATGGTGGTGGAGTACATGTTGTCCTTGTAGTGATCCCAGTGTCCGCTGGTTTCCCACAGGTGGCGGTTCATGATCATGGGGGTGGCCACTTCCACATAGTGGTCACGGGTGTGGATCTCGCGCCAGTATTCGATGAGGGCGTTCTTCACCTGCATGCCCTTGGGCAGGAAGAAGGGGAAGCCGGGGGCTTCGTCGGCGAACATAAAGAGGCCCATTTCCTTGCCGATGCGGCGGTGGTCCCGCTTTTCGGCTTCTTCCAGAAGCTTCAGGTAGTCGTCCAGCTCCTTCTGGGAGGGGAAGGCGGTACCCTTGATGCGGGTCAGCATCTTGTTGTTCTTGTCGTTTTTCCAGTAGGCGCCCGACTGGTCCATGATCTTGAAGGCCTTCAGGGCCTTGGTGTAGCAAAGGTGGGGACCGACGCACATGTCAACGTACTCGCCCTGCTGATAGAAGCTGATTTCAGCATCCTCTGCCAGGTCGCCGATGTGCTCGATCTTGTACTTTTCGCCGCGCTCTTCCATGAGCTTGATGGCTTCGTCACGGGGCAGGATGAAGGCCTTGATGGGCAGGTTTTCCTTGACGATTTTGCGCATTTCCTGCTCGATGGCCTGGAGATCCTCGTCGCCCAGCTTGGTTTCGCCCAGGTCTACGTCGTAGTAGAAGCCCTTTTCATTGGCGGGGCCGTAAGCAAAGTCGGCGTGGGGCCACAGACGCTTGATGGCCTGGGCCATGATGTGGGCCGCCGTGTGGCGGATAATGTGAAGCTCTTCTTCCGGGGCGCATTCACCCACGGTACCGTTGGGGTAAACAACTCTCATGTTCTTTTTCTCCTTGTTTTGTGATTTTTGGAAACAAAAAGCACCCTTGTCGGGTCACTTTCCCGTCAAGGGTGCAGAATTCTGCACGGTTCCACCT
>JAFYNU010000245.1 GCA_017547975.1 Clostridia bacterium | reverse complement strand
CCATCAGCGCCGGTGCCGACGTTGCCATTCGTAAGGATTTTGACAAATATCTGGAAAAGAACGATTGGGATCCCAATTTGAAGGCTTCCGAAGTTGTGACCTTGATGAGTGAAAAGTACCATCTGGCAGATGACTATTCCAATGCGGAACGGCGTGCCATTCTGGGACTGCTTTACGACATGGAAGTGGCTGAATTTTCGGTTTACAACCCTTTCCTCTTTCTGGAAGACGTGGATATGGAAATCATTACCGCCATTCGGGAACGCAGTTTTTACTATTCCGGGGTGGAAATCATCACCCAATCCAGCCGTGTTTATAAAACCGACGTGGGCGCCCATATTTTGGGCCGGGTAGGTAAAATCTACAAGGAAGAATACGAAGAGCTTGCTTCCCAAAACTACAGCATGAATGCCATCGTTGGCAAGGACGGAGCCGAAAAAGCCTTTGAAAGTTATCTCCGGGGTATCGACGGCTCCCTGAAGACCAAAATCGATGCCTTCAACAATACCGTGGAGGTTGTTTCCGAAACCCAACCCAAGGCCGGCTACAACGTTCTTTTAACCATTGATGAACGCATTCAGGCCGCCACCGAAGAGGCTCTTGCCCGTCGTATTGAGGAGATCAAGGTTCTTTCGGAAGACAATCCTGAGGATTATCCCGAGGATATCGGCGGCGGGGCTGCCGTCATGATGAAGGTGGATTCGGCTGAGGTACTTGCTATGGCAAGCTATCCTGACTACAATCTGGCCTCCTTCTCACAGGACTATGACGAGCTTTTGGAAAACAAACTGACCCCCATGGTCAACCGGGTCATCGGCGGTACCTATCCCATTGGTTCGGTTTTCAAAATGGTCACCGCAGTGGCCGCCCTGGAAGAGGGGATTATCACCCCCGATACCATCATCAAAGACGAGGGTATTTATACCAAATACCGCACCTTCCAGCCCCAGTGTTGGATTTATCGTCAAAATTATCA
Organism: Clostridia bacterium; assembly: GCA_017547975.1. Classification (GTDB taxonomy): domain Bacteria; phylum Bacillota; class Clostridia; order Oscillospirales; family QAMX01; genus RUG11797. Next base: position 1,338 of record JAFYNU010000245.1, on the reverse strand, counting down.
CGCAACCCACGGAAATCTGAACGTCTCCATGGCACTTCGCGACTCCTGCAACTATTTCTTCTATCAGGTGGCCGACGACATGGGGATTGAAACCCTGGACAAATGGGCACAGGCCTTTGGTCTCGGTAAAAAAACCGGAATTGAACTCTCCGGCGAGGTCTCCGGTCAGCGGTCCAACGTGGAAACCAAGGCCAAATCCTCCTCCATCGTATGGGGGCCGGGTGACACCCTGACCACCGCCATCGGTCAGTCTTATTCTCTCTTCACCCCCTTGCAGGTTTGCGCCTATCTTTCGGCTGTTTGCAACGGTGGCTACTACTACCAACCCCACATTTTGAAGGAAGTCACCACCTACGACTATTCCTCGGTGGTCGTTTCGGTACAGCCTACTTTGGTCAATACCATTTCTATGTCGGATTCCACCTATAAGGCGGTTATGGACGGTATGCTGGATGCTGCCGAAAATGGTACTGCCGCCAAGGTCTTTGAAAACTACCCCATCCGCGTCGGCGGCAAAACCGGTTCTTCCCAGGTTGCCTCCGGCACCTCCAACGGCGTTTTCGCCGCTTTTGCTCCCTTTGACGATCCCGAAATCGCAGTATTCATCATTGTAGAACACGGCGGTTCGGGCAGCAACATCGGTATCATCGCCCGGGATATGTTTGATGCATATTTTAACCTTTCCACCGACCTTGCGGAGGTGAAAGGCGTCAACACCCTGGTAAACTGAGAAAGGAAGGTCCCATGCCCAGCTTTTCCAGCGAAGTGAAGGACGAACTTTGTCGTCATCCTATCAAACGTACCTGCTGTGCCATTGCAGAATGCTATGGTATTCTCCTTTTCTGCCATACCTTTTCCAAAAGCGAGATTCGTATCGTTTCCTCCCACCGGGGCTTTGCCGAACGGACGGTAGCCCTGTTCACCCGTGCCTTCCGGGTTACCCCCACCATCACCGGAGGAGAAAAGGGAGGCCGTAGCACCATTCTGATCACCAATAAGGCCGACATTGCAAAAATCATGGAGAAATGCGGATACGATACCACAGGCTTCGTATCCCTCCACCTGAACGCCTGGATTTTTGAAAAGGATTGCTGTCTTTCCTCCTTCCTGCGGGGTATCTTCCTCTCGGGCGGCAGTCTGGTGGCTCCCGAAAAGAAATGCCGGTTGGAGCTGACCTCCACGCATATCGCCCTTTCCCGGGAGATTTCGGCGCTTCTTGTGGATCAAAATTTCCGCAGTGGCTTTTCCATCCGTCAAAACAGTGTAGTAGTTTACATCAAAACCGGGGAGAATATTGAGGACTATCTGACCATGTGCGGTGCTCCTCTTTCTGCCATG
>JAFYNU010000244.1 GCA_017547975.1 Clostridia bacterium | reverse complement strand
TTTCATGCCCGCCTCGGCACCGCCGCTTCCGCACCCTGCCAGCAGGGATAAAAGCAAGCACAGAACTAACAGCAGGGCCGGCATTCTTCTTCGTTTCATGTTTTCTCCTTCCTCAGTGCATTTCGTATCCCAGGTCGGTGATATACGTCTGTATGAATTCATTTAATATCCCAGGCCATTCCCTCATGGCATTGTCTTGATAAAACAAGGCTTCTTCATTGCAATGTGCCATTTTTTCATTGCCATAATCAATTACCGGTTCAAATCCGGTCGCCAATATCTGCATTTTTTCAACATACGCTTCGCCACCGAGTTCCGGGATTATTTCCGTAGAGGTAATGGTTGCAATGTTTTCTTCCCTCAACTGGCGATTTCCCATTATAGTTAATAACTTTTCACAGGATTGCCACAGAATATTGGAAAAGACCGGGAAACGATCCGCTTTTTTGATATATTTTTCTGCAATATTCTGTTGATCTTCAATGCTATACATATTTTCAGAATGATCACGATGACGCAAAAACCATTTTTGTGCTTCGCTACGAAGAATTGGACAATAACAGTTTTCCAACATACTGCTTTCTTGACCATCCGGTGAAATAATCCATTCCACAAAATGCAAAGCCGCTTCGGGATTCGGTGCGGTCTGCGGAATACAATAGGTACCACCTTCTATGGTAAACCCCTCCCCATCTGCAAAAGAAAAGGGGATTATTGTTGCCTGACTGCCAAATTTTGTATAACTTTCTCCACTTAGCAGACGGTAATAATCGTAAAGCATAGTAGGATCGGCAAAATAAGCGCCTTCCATGCCACTTAGTAAAGCGGGATATACGTGGGCATTTGCTTCATCATAAAGTCGATTGCCGGAAGCATCTTGTTTCTGGAGCGAAAGGAATTGTGTCCATTCATCCCAATACGGCGTAATATCGTACTGGTGAGTTTCCAATTTCAAAGCGCAGTCCAAGGTATAGCGGCTATCATAAATCATGGCTGTTGCAGCTCGGTATTCTTTTTCGAAAGATTCATATAATTGCATAATCTCCTGGAAATCGTTCGGGTCTCTGCCAAAAGCTTCGATTGCTTTTTGTGGTACACCAAGGGCGTTACCAATGAGAAAATTCGGGCATGCAATTACCAACTTACCATTAACTCGTCCCGCCTCAAAAATATTGTGGTAATATTCCTCTGTTTCCAAAACAGAGGAAAGATACGGTTCCAAATCAACCAGAAGATCTTGGTAAGCAAGAAGATATGCGATCAAATTATTCCCATAAAGGACATCTACCTCGCCCGCCTTGGCGGCATCCATCATTTCTTTGTCGCTCTGGTATTCTATGATTTCAACCGTTGCTCCTTCTGCTATGCAATAACTGCTTAATAAGTCTTCAGAAATAGAACCAGAAAACACCGAGGATATCTGCCCTATCACAATATTGCCCGGGGTTGGGGTAATAGAAGGGGAATGGTCGGCTTCCGTTGACATTTCTGTCTCTTCGTCGAAGAGAATCGTAACCTCCTGCACTTCTGCAGAACAGGAGGTTACGGCGACGATAATGAAAAGAAGAATCAC
>JAFYNU010000243.1 GCA_017547975.1 Clostridia bacterium | reverse complement strand
GCGGAGCAGAAGGCGTATTTGATGGAGCTTCTGCCCAGACTGGCCTCCTCCGCAGGGGACGATGGGGAAGAACAGCTTCCCGGTACGAAATTTATCGACTGGCCCAACAAGGCCAACGAAAAAGCTACCCACGCGGCCCGTCAGGGCCTTCTCCGCCTGGGGCTCCTGCGGGGTGCCGAACTGATGCGCATTCTTGGAGAACAGAAGGTCGCCATGGTATGCGCCGAAGCGGCGGGAAAACTGCTGCAGGTTATCCCCGCTCCCGATGGATCCAAGCAGGCGGCGGGCTTCCTGGCTCTTTCGGGGGTTGCCGATCCGGCGGAAATGGCCGAAAAGGTTCTTCTGCCCGGGGGCGCCAAGGGCTATTCCACCTTCCTTGGCTACTACACCCTGGCCGCCACCGCCAAGGCGGGACGCCACGACGAAGCTCTGGACATTCTGCGTACCTACTGGGGCAGAATGCTGGATATGGGCGCTACCACCTTCTGGGAAGACTTCAATATGGATTGGGCCGAAAATGCCTATGGCATCGATTCCCTGCCGGTGGAAGGCAAAGACGACATTCACGGCGATTTTGGCGGCTATTGCTACGTAAAGCTGCGTCACAGCCTGTGCCATGCCTGGTCCTCCGGTCCGGTGCCTTACCTGACAGAGGAAGTTCTCGGTGTCAAGTTCGTCGCTCCCGGCGGCAAAATGGTCAGCGTGGAACCCCATCTTTCCGACCTGACCTTTGCGGAAGGGGAGGTACCCACCGCATTCGGTGTCATCCGTGTGCGCCATGAGGTAGGGGAGGATGGTAAGATCAAAACCGATCTCACCCTGCCGGAGGGCGTCACTCTGGTATGACCCATACGATTTTATCCAAAATCCGCTCCTGTGTGGAGGATTACGACATGATCCGGGCGGGGGACGTGGTGGCGGTGGGTCTTTCGGGGGGCAAGGACAGCCTTGCAACCCTGGCGGCTCTGCATAAACTGTCCACCTTTTACCCCGAACCCTTCACCGTGAAGGCCATCAGCATCGGCCTGGAGCGGGATATGGCGGCCTTTGACCACCTGGAGGACTATTGCCGGGAACTTGGTGTGGAATACATTCGGGTGCCCAGCGATATCAAAGAAATCGTGTTTACTCACCGGCAGGAAAAAAATCCCTGTTCCCTGTGCGCCAATATGCGCCGGGGTGCTCTGAATCGGGCGGCGGTGGCGGCGGGATGCAACAAGGTTGCCCTGGGCCATCATGCCGACGATGCGGTGGAGACCTTTTTGATGTCCCTTTTTTACGAGGGAAGGATTTCCTGCTTCCAGCCGGTAACCTATCTTTCCCGGATCGGCGTTACGGTGATTCGCCCCATGCTCTACGCAACCGAGGCGGAAATGGCATCGGTTGCCAAAAAGCTTCCGGCGGCGGTGGTAAAAAACCCCTGTATTGCCGACGGAAACACCAAGCGTCAGGAAATGAAGGAATTTATCGTTACACTGCGACCCAAATTCACCTCCCTGCGGCAGAAAATTTTTGGGGCGATGCAGCGTCTGCCTCTGCCGGGATGGGAAAAAACTCCCCGGGTGGACCGGGAAGAACGGGAAAAGAAAGGAGTCGAAGACCTATCAACATGAACGTGATCTGGTGCGTGATTCTGATCGCACTTCTCCTGGCGGAGCTTTCCACCGCCAACCTGACCACCATCTGGTTTGCGGGCGGGGCGCTCTTTGCATGGTTCGCCTCCCTTTTGAAGGCACCCCTGTGGCTTCAAATTCTGGTATTCTTTATCGTATCCATTGTCACCCTCATTCTGACCCGACCCCTGGTGAAAAAGATGATGGACCGCAAGGTGGTTCCCACCAATGCCGACCGGGCGGTGGGGAAGGAAGCCTGGGTTACATCCACCATCGACAATACCCGAGGGGAAGGCACCGTCAACCTGGAAGGCAGTGAATGGTCTGCCCTTTCGGAATCCGGCGAGGTGCTGGAGGAAGGTGCCAAGGTTACAGTGAAGGAAATCCGGGGCGTCAAACTGGTGGTTGCCAGAGCAGAATAATTTCCCTACAACGTAATTTTATATTTGGAGGTACATATATGGAATGGTTTGTCCCTGTAGCCGTGGTTGTGGTTCTTCTTTTGATCGTGGTTTCCAACATCAAGGTGGTACCTCAGTCCAAAGCCTACGTCCTGGAACGCCTGGGCGCCTATGCCGGCACCTGGCAGACTGGACTCCACTTCAAAATCCCCTTTATTGACCGCATTGCCAAAATCGTGTCTCTGAAGGAGCAGGTGGTGGACTTTCCGCCCCAACCGGTGATCACCAAGGATAACGTCACCATGCGCATCGACACGGTGGTGTTTTTCCAGATTACCGACCCCAAGCTCTTCACCTACGGTGTGGAATCTCCCATCACCGCCATCGAAAACCTTTCTGCTACTACCCTGCGTAACATCATCGGTGAAATGGAACTGGATAACACCCTCACTTCCCGTGACGTGATCAACAGCAAGATCCGGGTCATCCTGGATACCGCCACCGACCCCTGGGGTATCAAGGTAAACCGTGTGGAACTCAAGAACATCATGCCGCCCCAGGAAATCCAGGACGCCATGGAAAAGCAGATGAAGGCTGAACGTCAGCGCCGTGAAGCTATCCTGCAGGCAGAAGGCGAAAAAGCCGCAAAGATTCTGGCCGCCGAAGGATTGAAGGAATCCCAGATCCTGGCTGCTGAAGGCGAAAAGCAGGCCGCCATTCTCCGAGCTGACGCCGTGAAGGAAGCCCGTATTCGGGAAGCCGACGGTGAAGCCCAGGCCATCCGCGCCCTCTACGAAGCCCAGGCCGAATCCATCCGCATGATCAACGAAGCAAAGCCCGAAGCCGCCTACATCACCCTCAAGAGCTACGAAGCCTTTGAAAAAGCCGCCGACGGCAAGGCCACTAAGATCATCGTTCCCTCGGAAATTCAGTCGCTGGCATCCCTCCTGACCGCCGCTAAGGAAAGCGTAACCGACCCTGAGAAGAAGTAAAAGGGAATATATATATTGGAAAGAGGTAACTATGAAAAACATTCCTGAAGTCAAGCTTGGCATCATTGCCGTGTCCCGCGACTGCTTCCCCATTGGCCTGTCCATTTCCCGCCGGGAAGCCATTGTGAAGGCCTATGGCGAAGGCATTTACGAATGCCCCGTCACCGTGGAAAATGAAAAGGATGCCCTGGCCGCCCTGGCCGACGTGAAGGCCAACGGCGTCAACGCCCTGGTGGTATTCCTGGGCAACTTCGGCCCCGAAACCCCCGAAACCCTGCTTTGCCAGAAGTTTGACGGTCCCGTCATGTACGTGGCCGCCGCTGAAGGCGATGGTGACCTGATCAACGGCCGCGGCGACGCCTACTGCGGCATGCTCAACTGCTCCTACAACCTGAAAATGCGCCATCTGAAGGCCTACATCCCCGAATATCCCGTGGGCACCGCCGACGAGATCGCCGAAATGATCAAGGAATTCATTCCGGTAGCCCGTGGTGTCATCGGTGTCAAGAACCTGAAGGTCATCACCTTCGGTCCCCGTCCCCAGGACTTCTTCGCCTGCAACGCCCCCATCAAGGGCCTTTACGAACTGGGTGTGGAAATTGAAGAGAACTCCGAACTGGATCTTTTGGTTGCCTACAAGGCCCACGAAAACGATCCCAGAATCGACGACGTCTGCGCCGACATGGCCGCCGAAATGGGCGAGGGCAAATACTACCCCGACCTCCTGAAGCGTATGGCACAGTTTGAACTGACTCTGCTGGATTGGGCCGAAGCCCACAAGGGTGCCAGAGAATACGTGGTCTTTGCCGATAAGTGCTGGCCCGCCTTCCCTGAAACCTTCGGTTTCGAACCCTGCTACGTGAACTCCCGTCTGGCCTCCCGCGGCATCCCGGTCGCCTGCGAGGTGGACATCTACGGCGCTGTCTCCGAGTACATCGGCGCCTGCATCACCGGTGACGCTGTCACCCTGCTGGACATCAACAACTCCGTGCCCGGCTACATCTACGACAAGGACATCGCCGGC
>JAFYNU010000242.1 GCA_017547975.1 Clostridia bacterium | reverse complement strand
ACCGAAGGCTCCAGCCAATGCATCCGGGCCATGCTCTTTCTGGCCGCCGCCGGGAAGAAGCACCAGGGAAAGGGACGGATCCTTGCGGGGCGCAACGCCCACAAGGCTTTTCTGTATGCCGCCGCCCTGTTGGATTTGGATGTGACCTGGCTGTGGCCCAAGACCATGCCCTCCCTCCTGGGCTGTCCCCTGACCCCCCGGGATGTGGAGGAGGCCATTCTGGCGGGGCCAACCCCCGATGGAGTCTACCTGACCGACCCGGATTACCTGGGAGGCCGGGTGGAGCTTTCCGCCATCGCCGCGGTTTGCCGCAAATACGGGGTACCCCTTCTGGTGGACAACGCCCACGGGGCCTACCTGCATTTTTTGGATAAACCCACCCATCCCATGGATTTGGGGGCCGACCTGTGCTGTGATTCGGCCCACAAAACCCTGCCGGTGCTCACCGGAGGGGCCTACCTGCAAATTGCCAAAGGGACCCCGGCGGTGTTTGCCGAGCGGGCCAGGGAGGCCATGGCCCTTTTCGGCTCCACCAGCCCCTCCTACCTGACCCTCGCTTCCCTGGACCTTTGCAACCGCCTTCTGGCAGAAAACTTCCGGGATCGGCTTGGGGAAACGGTGGCCCGGCTGGATGCAATCCGGCATGCCCTGAGGGGGCAGGGTTGGATTCTGCCCCAAACCGACCCCCTGAAGCTTGTGATCCGGGGGGACGGGCTTGCCTTAGCTTCGCTTTTCCGGGAACATGGCATGGAGGCGGAGTACGCCGACCGGGACGCCCTGTGTTTGATGCTGACCCCCGACAATCCCCCCGAAACCACCCAAAAAATCGAAGGCCTTCTGGGGAGCATCGCACCCCACCGGCCTGTGGAGCGCACCATCCCCCCCTGGGGAGGCCGGATGGCCGCCACCATCCGGGAGGCCATTTTTGCCCCCCGGGAGCTGATTCCCGCCCATCGGGCGGTGGGCCGCATCTGCGCCGCCCCCACCGTAGGCTGTCCCCCCGCCATTCCCATTGCGGTGTCCGGGGAGGAGATCACCCCCGCTATGGTGGAATTATTTGCCCTTTACGGGGTGAGCCAGGTGGCGGTGATGGTATAAGCTTCCCCCTTTTTCCATATACTATCGGCAAACCCACCGCCACACAGGAGGCATCCATGCGCCAACGAATCATCCCGCTGCTCCTTTTTTTCCTGACCCTGACCCTTGCCGCCTGCGGAAGGCAGCAGGGTGACACCATCGTCACCTTCGAGGAGAGGGATTCCCTGCCAAGCCACCAGGTTTTGGAGGAGGAGATTCCCTTTCCCACCGTGCCGATGGAGGTTTTGATGGAAAAAGAGATGCAGCCCCCGGTGAATCACGCTGATTTCAAGGCGGTGTGGCTTTCCCAATATGATATGACCGACCTGTTTGCCGCCGACAAAGCCCAGTTTACCCGCTATGCCGAAGTCATCTTCCAAAAGCTTGCCGACAGCGGCTTTAACACGGTGATTGTGCAGGTCCGGCCCAACGGGGACAGCTTCTACCCCTCCGAAATCTACCCCGCCTCCCACTACGTCACCGGCGCCTACGGCAGGCAGCTTTCCTACGATCCCCTGGAAATTCTGGCGGATCAGGCTCACCAGGCGGGGCTTTCCATCCACGCCTGGATCAATCCCCTGCGGCTCATGAGTGGGGACAATCTGGAAAAGATCGACCCCAAATACCAAATCCGGGCCTGGTACGACGACCCGGAGGCCAACGGCACCAAACTCCTGCAGGTGGGCTCCCTTTACTACCTGAACCCCGCCTACCCGGAGGTACGGGATTTGATTGTGGCAGGTGCCCGGGAAATTCTGGAAAACTACCCGGTGGACGGACTCCACCTGGACGACTACTTCTACCCCACCACCGACGAAAGCTTTGACCAAGCCGCCTACCAGGATTACCTTATGGAGGGTGGCACCCTTTCCCTGGGGGATTTCCGCCGGGAACAGCTGAATTTGCTGATTGCCGGGCTTTACCGGTCCGCCAAGGAGGTGGATGCGGGCATTTTGTTTACCGTCAGCCCCGCCGGGAATCTGAAAACCGTGTACGAGGAGGATTATGCCGACGTGTACACCTGGTGCAGGGAGGCGGGTTACCTGGATGCCATCATCCCCCAGATCTATTTCGGGCTGGCCCACGAAACCCATCCCTTTGACCAAACCCTTTTGGAATGGGCCGCCATTCCCCGGGCGGAATCGGTGCGGCTATTCTGCGGCATGACCCTGGAAAAGGCCAAAACCGGCACCGACCCCTACGCCGGCAGCGGTAAAACCGAATGGAGCCAATCGAAGGATATCCTGTCCCGCTGTCTGAACCTGGTCCGGGAGAATTCCCATTACGGCGGCGTGTCCTTTTTCAGCTACCAATACCTCTTCCACCCCCTCACCGGGAAACCGGTGGAGGCCACCCAGGCCGAGCTTTCCACCCTGCTTCCCGGCCTGCAGGCGGCGAAATTTGGATGATGACAGCCGGAGGGCGGTAGGTTCAAAGTGGATGCTTCGCAATGGACAATGGATGCTTCGCAATGGACAATTGAAAATTGACAATTGACAATTTTGGTGCGCGCCGCAAAACGGCGCGTATTTTTTTATAGATGGAGGTTTTCGCACCGTAGGGGTGGCGTT
>JAFYNU010000241.1 GCA_017547975.1 Clostridia bacterium | reverse complement strand
AGGCTCTATCGGGAACTGTATGAGTTTTTGAAGGACAAAACCAATCTTTTCGGCTACCACTGGCTCATCGGCGATCTGGTCGGATACAACATTCATCACAAATGGTTTGGCGATCATACCAAAGCAACGCCCGACGGCAGATATAGCGGAGACATGCTCAAATTCGGGCTTGGACAAAGCGAAGGACGCGACAGAGAAGGCTTGTCTGCCTTACTGAATTCCATTGCCAGGGTGGATCCGAGCGGTATCGGTTGCGGCGCCACCGTTACCAATATTACCATTGACGAACAGCTGGTCAAAAATGATGACAATTTTGAAAAGACGGTCGATCTGCTTCTGACCTATTTCCAAAACGGCGGCGTGCATTTCCAGCTCACCTACGTGTCAAAGGAAGATCTGATCTGCGCCAAAGAAACCCCCGATGACTACAAGCATCTGCGTGTGCGTGTTACGGGCTTCTCCGATTATTTCGTCAAGCTCAACGACGCCCTTCAGGACGATATTATCGCAAGAACGGAGCAAAAATGACAATGAAGCTAAGAAATCAAAACGTTCTTATTTTCGGCGGCGGAAGCGGTATTGGCAAAGCGATTGCCATTCGTTTTATTGAAGCAGGCGCCAAGGTGATGATAACAGGCAGAACCGAAGAAAAGCTAAAATCGGTTGCGGAAGAGATCTGCTCCCCAAACTTATTCTATAAGGTCTTTAACATTACCGATATTGAAAATCATAATACCATTTTTTCAGAGTGTGAGCATATATTAGGCGGACTAAATGCCTTTGTAAATGCGGCAGCTTTGGGAAGTGGTTCCCTTGGAAGAGGTTATGAACCCTGGGACATAACCGAAGCGGAATGGGACAAAATGACCGACACGAACTTCAAGGCAGCATTTTTCCTTATGCGTAACGAGATTGAGTATATGAGATCAAGGGGTATACGGGGCAATATCTTAAATCTTGCCTCCAACGCCGCTTGTATGGATATTATCGGCAGTTACGGAGCTTCAAAAGAGGCTATCATCAAGTGGACGCGAGCGCTTGGCAAAAGATACGGACACGAAGGGATTATCATCAACGGCATCGCGCCAGGCGCAACCTTTACACCGATGATATCAAGATATGCGAAATCAATTGATCAACCTTATCCTCGACATGCCATAGAACGTTTTATTCGACCCGATGAAATTGCTGAGCTTGCTTTTTACCTTATGAGCGATTATGGAGAAATTGTCTGCGGTCACACAGTTGTAGCAGACGGGGGCGACAACAATGCAACACTCTAAAGAACTGACTGCTACAATTTTTGACATCGAACGCAATTCCTACGTAGACGGTCCGGGAATACGTACAACCGTCTTTTTCAAGGGCTGTAATCTGCGCTGCGCATGGTGTCACAACCCCGAAAGCCAAAGTACTGTTCCTCAGATGATGTTTTACAAAAACAAATGCAGCGGTTGCAGCAAGTGCAAGGAAAAATGCCCCAATGCACTTGAAACCTGCGATCTTTGCGGCAAATGCACCATGTATTGCCCGCACGATGCAAGGGAAATCTGCGGCAAGGAATACACCGTAAACCAAGTGCTGCGTGAGATTGTCAAGGATAAGTCTTTCTATGAAAATTCCGGGGGAGGGGTCACCTTCTCCGGCGGGGAATGTATGCTGTACCCCGATTTCCTTGCGGAAATTCTGGCGGCCTGCCGGGCGGCGGGTATCCACACCGCTGTGGATACCGCAGGAAACGTACCCTTTTCCCATTTTGAACAGGTCATGCCCTACACCGACCTTTTCCTATATGATATTAAGGCCTTTTCGGAGGACTTGCACCATGCGGGAACCGGGGTTGGGAATCAACGGATCCTGGAAAATCTAACCCGGCTCTCCTCCGCATTCTCCGGCAAAATTCTGGTTCGCATTCCGGTGATCCCCGGGTTCAATGCCCATCCGGACGAAATGGAAAAGATTGCTGCCTTTCTTCGCCCCCTGGGTCTTTCCGGGGTGGAATTGCTCCCCTACCACCGCCTCGGGGAACACAAATATACCGCCCTCGAAAAATCCGCCCCCTCCTACCGGATCCCCACAGAGGAGGAAATGACCGCCTTCCGCATACTCTTTGACCGATAGCTTCCTGACCCTCCGTCTCTTCTGCGCTGAAAAGGACCGATTCTCCAGTGGATTCAACGGCTGTCGAACAACAAGTGAATATGTCTATTTTTCACCCCTCCTGCATAATAGTAGGTGGGGTGATTGATTTGATATCTGCATTTGTTTCCCTTTTGCTCAACAGCTTTTTCACACGGCTGTCACTTTCCCGGGAATCCGGATTTCCAAAACCGCTTTCCGCCGAGGAAGAACGGCATTATCTGACCGCCATGAGACAGGGGGATCAGGAAGCCCGAAATACACTCATTTTACACAACCTGCGGTTGGTTGCTCACGTGGCAAAAAAGTACTATACCGCCACCGATGAGCAGGATGACTTGATCTCCATTGGTACCATTGGGTTGATCAAGGCAGTAGATTCCTTCAAGCCGGAGAAGAACATTCGCCTGGCGACCTTCGCCGCCCGCTGTATTGAAAACGAAATTTTCATGCATTTTCGGGTATTGAAGCGCCGCAGCGTGGAACTGAGCATGCAGGAGGCCATCGAAACCGACGATGACGGCAATACCCTGGAGATTCTGGATACCCTTTCCTACGATGACGACCTTCCCGAAATGGTGGGACTCAAGGAGGAAATCCGTCTTCTGGAGCATGAGATTGACCGGGTTCTCACCGCCCGGGAACGTTTTATTATCATTCGTCGCTATGGTCTGCGGGGACACCAGGCCATGACACAGCGGGAGGTAGCCGCTCTCTGCGGCATATCCAGAAGCTACATCTCCCGAATCGAAAAGAGTGCCATGGAAAAGCTAAAGAACGCGCTTTCGCAGGAATAATACAAAACACCCAGAGAAGCTTTTCTTGCTTCTCTGGGTGTTTTATCTTGATACTATTTTTTCTTTCTCTTTTTATCCGACCCCTGCACCGTGGTGGTTTTCTCCACATACAAAACCGGACCTTCCATTTCGTACTCCGGTGCAAACTCGTAGTGAACCTTAGCCCGCACCTTCATGCGTCTGTCTTCCTTCAAGAGCGGCGCCTTATCATACTGGCACACAAAACCCAAAAACTGCATGTCATCCTCACAGCACGTCATGACCATATTCCCTGCCAGAAAGAAATCCTCCCGGAAATAGTCCGGATGTGCCGCCTGGGCTTCAAATTCCACCACTTTTCCCTCGTAACGGTCGGGTTCATCCTGCATATCGATGTACCAGGTCATGTAGTCTTCCCGTTCAACTGCAATGACGTCGGCGTGGATATCATAGGGCAGGTCCTCTTCCAACATAATATCCAGGAAGCCTTCCTCGTCGTTCATGTAGATGATTTCCGCATGGGGGCAACAGGATTTGATGCTATCCTTGAAATACTTGAAGTTATCCCCCCGATTGCATCGATTCATGAAGACCCGCGCCGACATGCGTAACATATCGGCAAATACGCCCTTCATATTCTCGAAATACATCTCGAAGGTCTCGGCATTGATAATGGTAAACTGGGCCGAATAGCGCCACGTATTGGGGATTTCCGTATCATAAAGGGTCTTCATCCCCCACACGCCGTTGTATTCGATGATCATATAGGTGGGATGATACTTTTTCTCGATCTCGGCCAGCAGATCACTTGTGAAGTCTTCCTTTTCTTCCACCACAAGAACGTGCACGTTATCCGGAAGGGAATCCATTTCGACCTCGCCTTCCTCGCAACACAGAATTACCACTTGCTCGGCTTCCATCTCGGGGTCCCGCACGATGGCATCCCGAATAAACGTGGTCTTTCCGCTCTCCAGAAAGCCGTTGATTACAAATACCGGGGTTTTTCTTTCTTCTCGCATTCTGTCACAGCCTTTCGCTCAGTTCGCTTTACCAAACAGCTCAGCAAGCTTTTCCTCCCGCAGTTCGGCGCCGATTACACAGATTTTGCCAATGATGCAGGCGGCACCAGTGCGTACTTCGGGTTCGCCGGGAACGTAGTCAAAGTAGATCCAATGGTCTCCTCCGTCAACCATACCCTTGGCGCGTAAAACAGAACCGTATTCTTCCCCGTCCAAGGCGATCAGAATCTGTTTGATCTCTTCTTCACTATATTTTCTGGCGGTTTCGAACCCCCAGGAAGTGAAGGCCTCGTCTGCATGATGATGATGATGGTGGTGCTCGTGGTGATGCTCATGGCAACCGCAAGTGCATTCTTCATCATGGTCATGATGATGGTACTCGTGATGATGCTCGTGACAGCCGCATTCGCATTCCTCATCATGGTCATGATGATGGTGCTCGTGGTGATGCTCGTGACAGCCGCATTCGCATTCCT
>JAFYNU010000240.1 GCA_017547975.1 Clostridia bacterium | reverse complement strand
CTTTCTTTATGCGGTTAAGGATAGCCCAACTTGCCTGAAACAGGATGAATGGGCTTGCCCTGCGACAAATGCATTATTCCCACTCAATGGTACCGATGGGCTTGGGCGTCAGGTCCAGCAGGACACGGTTGATGCCTTCCACTTCATGGGTGATGCGGTCGGTGATGTGGTGGAGGACGCTATAGGGGATTTCTTCGATGGTGGCGGTCATGGCGTCCACGGTGTTGACGGCGCGCAGGATGGCGGGCCAACCTTCGTAACGCTTGCCGTCCTTCACGCCGACGCTCTTGAAATCGGGCACGGCGATGAAGTACTGCCACACGTGGTTGAGGTTATTCTTGTCGAATTCTTCACGCAGGATGGCGTCGGCTTCCCGCAGGGCATGGAGGCGGTCACGGGTGATGGCACCCAGGCAACGAACGCCCAGGCCGGGGCCGGGGAAGGGCTGACGGTAAACCATGGCGTGGGGCAGGCCGAGGGCTTCACCCACAACGCGGACTTCGTCCTTATAAAGGAGCTTCAGGGGTTCCACCAACTGCATATCCATTTCTTCGGGGAGGCCGCCCACGTTGTGGTGCGCCTTGACACCCTTGGATTCGATGATATCGGGGTAGATGGTGCCCTGGGCCAGGAAGGAAATGCCTTCCAGCTTGGAAGATTCTTCGTCAAACACCTTGATGAATTCTTCGCCGATGATCTTGCGTTTTCTTTCGGGTTCGGCAACGCCGGCCAGCAGGTCCAGGAAGCGGTCGGTGGCATCCACGTAGATCAGGTTGGCATCCATTTCTTCGCCAAAGACCTTGATTACGTCTTCGCTTTCGCCCTTGCGCATGAGGCCGTGGTTCACGTGCACGCATACCAGCTGACGGCCGATGGCCTTGATCAGGAGGGCGGCCACGACAGAGGAGTCAACGCCGCCGGAGAGGGCCAGCAGGACCTTTTTATCGCCTACCTGTGCGCGGATTTCCGCCACCTGCTGGTCGATAAAGGCATTGGCCAGAGCGGGAGTGTTGATGCGTTCCATGGTTTCGGGGCGCTTGATATTTTCCATATAGATTCCTCCGTAAGTTGTATTTCATTCGAAAATTTTCCGATCATGATATAGTATACTTTACTGCATTCTGGAAAATCTGTCAATACTGTATTTCTCCATATTTTTTCAGAGATATTCCGCTATCTATGTGCAAAATTGCAATAATCTCTCCCTCCGGAGTCGGGTTTGGTGGTAAAAGCTCCGAATTGCGGATTTTGGCGCAAAAAGCATTGACAAAAGGGCCGCAAACTCGTATTATTATAGGGTGAAATAGTTTCTAACTGAAGTCCCTCCACCGAAAGGAACTGTGACGATATGAGCAATATTCCCGAATTGTTTGGAACCATGGTCTTCAACGACGATGCCATGCGTTCCCGCCTCCCCGCCGACGTGTATGCCGCCCTGCGTTGCACCATTGAGCAGGGTTCTGACCTGGAGCAATGGGTCGCCGTTGCGGTGGCCGCCGCCATGAAGGATTGGGCCATTGAAAAGGGCGCCACCCATTACACCCACTGGTTCCAGCCCCTGAACGGATTCACCGCCGAAAAGCACGATAGCTTCATTGCCCCCGCCGGCGACGGTCGGATTATCATGGATTTCTCTGTAAAAGAGCTGATTAAGGGGGAATCTGACGCCTCCTCCTTCCCCTCCGGCGGTCTGCGGGCCACCTTTGAGGCCCGCGGCTACACCGCCTGGGACCCCACCCGTTTCGCCTTCATAAAGGACAGCACCCTCTGCATCCCCACCCTGTTCTTTGCATACAGCGGCGACGCTCTGGACAAAAAGACTCCCCTCCTGCGCTCCATTGAAGCGGTCTCCCGGGAAGCCCTGCGGGCCCTGCACCTGTTCGGCAACGAGGACGTGCACAAGGTCATTCCCACCGTGGGTGCCGAGCAGGAATACTTCCTGGTGGACAAAAAGTACTACTCCCGTCGCCGGGACCTGATCTACTGCGGCCGCACCCTGTTTGGTGCGCCCCCTCCCAAGGGACAGCAGATGGACGACCACTATTACGGTGCCATTAAATCCCGCATCACCGCTTTCATGGCGGAACTGGATCGGGAGCTTTGGAAGCTTGGCATTCTGGCCAAGACCGAGCACAACGAAGCCGCTCCTGCCCAGCATGAGCTGGCCCCCATTTACACCAACATCAACACCGCCACCGACCACAACCAGCTCACCATGGAAACCATGAAGAAGGTTGCGGACCGGCATGGCCTGGTTTGCCTCCTGCACGAAAAGCCCTTCGCCGGGGTCAACGGGTCCGGCAAGCACAACAACTGGTCTCTTTCCACCGATACCGGCCTGAACCTCCTGGATCCGGGCAAATCCCCCCAGGAAAACGCCCAGTTCCTCCTGTTCCTGGCCGCCATCATCAAGGCGGTGGACAAGCATCAGGACCTCCTGCGGCTTTCGGTAGCCAGCGCCGGCAACGATCACCGTCTGGGTGCCGGGGAAGCGCCTCCCGCCATCATTTCCTGCTTCATCGGGGATGATCTGGAGAAGGTCGTGGATGCCATCGTCCGGGGCGAGATTTTTGACGGGGTCAAGAAGGTTCCCATGGAGATCGGGGTCCACGGACTCCCCTCCTTCTCCAAGGATACCACCGACCGCAACCGTACCTCCCCCTTCGCCTTCACCGGAAACAAGTTCGAATTCCGCTCCCTGGGTGCATCGGCCTCCATCGCCGACCCCAACATCGTGCTGAACACCATCGTGGCCGACGAGCTTTCCGCCTTCTCCGACATTCTGGAAAAAGCCGACAACTTCTCCGCCACCCTGAACGAACTGATCCGCAAGACCTTCCGGGAACACAACCGCATCATCTTCAACGGCGACGGCTACTCCGAACAGTGGATTGCCGAAGCCCGTCTGCGCGGTCTCCTGAACATCCGCACCACCGCCGACGCCATCCCCTACTATTCCACCGAGGAAAACATTGATTTGTTTGCCCGTCACCACGTTTTCAACCGGGAGGAGATCCTTTCCCGTGCCGAGATTCTGCTGGAAACCTACGCCAAGGTCATCCACATCGAAGCCGTCACTATGACCGAAATGGCCCGTCAGGAGATCATCCCCACCATCGTGCGCTACGCCGACCGGCTGGCCTCTGCCATTTGCCATAAGCGCCAGGCCAACCCCAACATCCCCTGCCGCACCGAAAACGCCGTACTGGAGCATCTTTCCAGCCTGCTGGACTCCTTCTACGAAAAGCTTACCGCCCTGGAACTGGCGGTGGCCAACGTACCCAAGGATTGCTACGACAACCAGCGGGTGGCCAACGCCTACAAGGATAAGGTAGTTCCCGCCATGCAGAGCCTGCGCCGGGTAGCCGACGAGTTGGAATCCAACGTAGATTCCTCCCTCTGGCCCTACCCCACCTACGGCGACCTGCTGTTTGGAATTTGAGAAAGTGTATTGTAAATAAAGTGAACGACCGCACCCGAAACCGGGTGCGGTCGTTTATTGTTTATCAGGGAATGTTATTGGGCAGATGCGTCAGCGATGGTAATGGTTAT
>JAFYNU010000239.1 GCA_017547975.1 Clostridia bacterium | reverse complement strand
TTGTCGCAGACAAATGTGGGGCCTTTTTAATTTTCACAGGATAACAGATCCTTGCGGGAACCTGCATCCCTTGATTGACGGAGGAATCTTCCGTATGATATAATGGTCGCAAAATAGGAAGGGGGCTGTAAAAATGCTGCCGACGAGAGATGAAGCGGAGCACCTGCTGCGGGAGGCGGAAGCATGCAATCCCGGTCCTTGGGGAAATCACAGCCGGGTGACGGCCCATTGCGCCGAAAGGATCGCCTCAGCCTGCGTCGACCTGGACGCCGACAAGGCGTATATTCTGGGGTTGCTTCACGATATTGGGCGAAAATTCGGGATCCGGCATTTGGGGCACGTGTCGGATGGTTACACATATATGGTGTCCCTGGGGTATGGTGAGGTGGCAAGAGTCTGCTTGACCCACTCCTTCCATAACAAAGACCTGGGAGAATACATCGGAAAAGTGGATGTCACCCGGGAGGAGTATGCCCTGCTTCAAAAGGAATTGGAAGAGGTTATTCTGGACGAATACGACCGGTTGATCCAGCTTTGCGATGCCCTTGCCGGAGCGGAGGGTGTATTGGACATAGAAGAAAGAATGGCAGACGTAAAGAGCCGTTACGGTTTTTATCCGCAGGCAAAATGGGATGCCAACCTTGCGTTAAAGAGGCACTTTGAGGAAAAGACCGGGCAAAACATCTACACGTTGGTGGAAAAAGAGACTTTTAGTATATAGCCGGGAATCGCTTGCCCGAAGAAGGAGGAAGCTTTATGCAGACCATGCCTGTTTATTGGAAGACCCGTCCGGAGGACGTGGCCGAAACCTGTGCCCTGGTGAAAAAGGGACGGGTGTCGATTCCCGCCCACTCGGCAGGGGGAAGACCCATCTATATGGTGGAATACGGAAAAAGCAACCTGGTGCGGGGGAAAGCCAACCTTTCCAGCGCCCTGGGCGGCAAGAGCTATCAGGCCTATGCCGATAAGACCGGGGAAGATTATATCCCCACGGTGTTCCTGGTGGGGGCGGTACACGGGGGCGAGGTGGAGGGCACCTCTGCCATTTTGAATTTGATCAAGCTCCTGGAAACCGGTACCGACTACGCAGGGAAGGCTTATCCCGAGCTGGCGGAGGCCTGTGAGGGTCTGCATCTCATATTGATCCCCCTGGCAAATCCCGATGGGCGGGCACGGGTCCCCTTTGATAGCTTTGTGGGAAAAAGCTTCCACGACCTGCGCTATTACTGCCAGGGGGCCTGGAAGGATGGTACCCTGTGCGGTTGGCCGGGATGCAAGCTGGTGCACCCCATTAAGGATTACGTTTCCTACCTGGGAAGCTACTTCAACGATAATGGCATCAACATGATGCATGAGGATTTTTTAAGTGGCAAGCTTTCGGACGAAACGCAGCTTTTGCTGGATATTTGCCGGGAGGAAGCCCCCGACTTTTCGATTTTGCTCCACGGCGGGGACAACAGCCCCGATCATATCATTCCGCCCACCTATGCGTCCGGCAAGGCCATGGGGGAGGCGCTGGAGCTGAGCCGACGGGTGGAGAAGCGGCATCTGGCAGAAAATCTGCCTTACCACTTCCTGCCCGACCGAAGGGGGGAACAGGACGACCCGCCCACCTCCTTCAATCTGGTTTCGGCAATGCATCACACCTGTGGAGAACCCGCCGTGACCTACGAATCCAACCAGGGCCTTGTGGAAGCCGAACGGCCCGGATTTACCTATGATCAGATCTATCTGGCCCATCGGCTTCTGTTTACCGAGGTTTGCCGCTTTGTGCGGGAAAAGGGGAGGTAAAATGAAAAACTACAAATCTACCGAGGAAAAATTTGTCTTTTCTCCCCGTATGGAGGCGGTGCATCGGGATATATTGAAACGGCTCAAGCCAAATCGGCAGAGGGAGGACACCAAAACCAGCCCGGTTTCCGCCGGGGGACAGGACCCCTTCCGGGATGTGTTCTGCGAGATGGCGGATGAGCCCTACGTGATCAAGGAAGCAACGGCCATCGTCCGGTCCTGGCTTGTGACGCCGGTGGTGATTTTCGAAAATGAGCCTCTGGTGGGCATCACACGGCCGGATTATCCCAATATGGAGCATTTTCATTGGGGTATCATGACCGAGGGGTTACAACGGGAGATCGATGGTGCTCAGGGGGCGGAAAAAGCCTCGCTGGAAGCCCTGCGGCAGCAGATGGAGCCTTTGGGATGGAAGCATCTTACCCAGGAAGCGGCGGCCCTGTTGGGAACGCCCCGTTGGCATGGGTTGAGCCGGGAATTTATCTTCAGTGCCGGGGGCTACCAAGGGCACACCATTCCAAGCTATCCCCGCCTGCTGGAATATGGGCTGGACGGAATGCTTGGCTATATCGATGAATGTGCCGCAAAGAACGGCGGAGAACCCGCCGATTTATACGAGGCCTGCCGTATCATTATCCGGGGCATGTCCGCCTGGCTGGAAGGATATGGCCAAAAGGCCGCCCAGCTTGCGGATGCCGAAGAAGAGGAAAACCGGAAGCGTTGGTACCGGGACATTGCCGAAAACTGCGCCTTTGTGGCCCACAGGAAGCCCGAAACCCTTTACCAGGCGGCTCAGCTCACCTGGACCCTGTCGCTGTGGGATTGGGTGGACTGTGTCGGACGGATGGATCAGTATCTGTATCCCTTCTATCTGACCTCCAAAACCGAAGGGGACGTGATTTCCGCCGAGGAGGTCGTCACCTCCCTGGTGTTCAAAATATGGGAAAACGGGGTTCACAACCTGACCCTGGGGGGCGTCAAGCCGGAGGATGGCAGTGACGCCACAAACGAGCTATCCTATCTGCTCCTGCAGGTACTTCGGAGCATTCACGATACCCACCCCCGCATGTCGCTTCGGATTCACGACGGTATGGAGCCGGAAATCCTCGATCTGGCCATTAAAATGTGGCAGGAGGGGATGTCCGATCCCACGGTGGTGGGAGACGATACCGTGATCCGGGGATTGACGCAAATCGGGATTCCCCTGGCCGATGCCCGGGATTACAGCGAGCTTGGGTGCCAGGAGATCGAAATTCCCGGAAAGAGCAACTTTGGGTGCGAGGATGGGGTATTCAATCTGGCGAAGATATTGGAATTCACCCTGTATAACGGCAGAAGCCGCCAAAGTCCGGATATGCAGGTGGGTCTTCCCACCGGGGAATTTACGGAGTTCGGGGATTTTGAGGCCTTTTACACGGCCTATTATCAGCAACTTTCTTACTTTACCGATATTTTCATCAAGCTTTGTAACAAGGGACAGGAGATTCGGGCGGCCAACTTCTCCAAGCTGGTGAAGACTCCCTTCACCGAGGGTTGTCTGGAAAAGGGGAAAAACCACGACGCCGGCGGTCCCCTTTACAACTACGGCGTGGTGGAAACCGGCGGACTTGCGGTGGTGGCAGACTCCCTTACCGCCATCAAAAAGCTGGTGTTTGACCAGAAAAAAATAGACAAATCCGAACTGATCCGGGCCCTGGATGCCAATTTTGCGGGATATGAAGAGCTTCGGCAAATGCTTCTGCGCCATGCCCCCAAGTTTGGCAACGATGACCCGGAAGCCGACGAAATGGCCTGCCGGGTGTTGGAGGATTTCTGGAACCTGATCGGCAGATACAAGTCGGTGCGGGGTGACGTATTCACCGGCGCCTGCTCCCTTTTGGAAGGGGGTATTGCCATGGGCGCCAACACCGGCGCCTTGCCCGACGGTAGATTCGCCGGGGAGCCCTTCGGTAACACCATGGGACCCCGTCCGGGAGCTGACCGGGAGGGAATCACCGCCATGCTGAATTCGGTGAGCAAGCTGCCCCTGGAAAAGGGGGTAGGGGGTACCACCCTGAACCTGGTATTGACCTCCAAGCTCCTGGAAAGCGGCGAAATGCGGGGAAATGTTGCATCCCTCATCCATACCTTCCTCAAAAATGGGGGACAGATGATCCAGGTCACCACCGCCAATGTGGAGGATCTTAAGGATGCGGTGCACCACCCCGAAAACCACGGGGATCTGATCGTGCGCATCGGCGGGTTCAGCATCCAATTCGTCCAGCTTGGCCCTGAAGCCCAGCAGGAGGTCATCAGCCGCTACCAGTCGGCGTGCTGATACCGGCGGGAAAATCAAATGTTATAAGAAAATCGCCGGGCGGTCTGCCCGGCGATTATTTACGTTACGCTTTGTGCACCAAAACCAGATAACCGTGACCCTCCAGGACGGCGGTTCCGCTCTGGATTTTTCCGCCACGGCTCATCAGGATTTCGTCCCCCAGATCGGTATCCACCGTCACCGTCACAGGTTCGGTGGTGACGTTGCCGATAAGGGTGATCTTGTTGGCCAGATGATCCCGGGTGAAGGAGAGAACCTTGTCGTCGGCGCTGTTGGCAAGCCAAATGGTTTTACCGTGGCGGAGGACGTCGCTTTCCTGCTTCAATTGGTTCAACTGCTTGATGACTTCCTGACGGCGGATGCTGTAATCCGCTTTGGCAATGCTCCGATCGGTGACTTCAAATTGACCCATGTGGAAGCGGTTGGCAAACATGCTCAGCTTGGCGGAATCCGCAAGCTCGTTGCCGCAGTACACCATGGGAATACCGTCGATGAGGTAGTTGATCACTTCGATCAGCTCCATGCCGTCGTGTCCGGCCACCTCTTCAATGCGGGCGGGCCAGTCGGTGACGGTGTCGTGGTTGTCGATGTCCCGCAGGAGAAGACCTCCTGCCGGGAGGTTTTCCGGGGTGGAGCCCCGGCGCAGTTCTTCCAGGGTGGTGGAGGGCTTTTGACCGCTGATTCCATCGGATACGCCGCCAAAAATGTAGTAAAGGGTCTCGTGCCACCAGAAGAAGTAGCTGGCGTCAAATCCTGTCAGGAGATAATCCCAGTTGCGGCCTTCGTTGATGAGCACCGCGTCTGGCTTGATGGCCCGGATTCGGCGGCGTCCTTCGTTCCAGAAGTCGATGGGAACCCCGTCCCCCACGTCACAGCGGAAGCCGTCGGCGTCCAGCTCGCCCACGTAGAAGACCATGTTGCTCCACAGGTATTCCCGAAGTCCCGGACAGGTGAAGTCCAGGTGGGGGAAGAACCATCTGGACAGGATGGTACTGCCGTCCTCGTCCTGCTTGGCAAATTCCGGGTGTTTCTTCAAAATGGGGGCGTTGGGGCCGATGTGCAGATAAACCAAATCCTGTCCGGCGGCAAGCTCGTCCAGCGTTGCCTGAACTTTTCCCTCGAAGTTGGTGTCCATATATCCCGTTGCGCCAGGAACGTTGCATACGTTCATTCCAGCACAGATGCCAATTCCCTTAATCAGATCGACGGCGGAAACGACCGAGCCTTTCACATGGTACAAACCTTCAAACGCATCCATCTGCGGGCGGCTTCCCTGTCCCCAGAGCC
>JAFYNU010000238.1 GCA_017547975.1 Clostridia bacterium | reverse complement strand
TTCCACCACACCGCTGGGAACCGGGTACTGCTTGCACGTCAGATTCACCAGCTGGGACCCAAACATGCGGGTACCGTAGAATTTTGCCCCATTCACGTTCTTCACGTCGGTGATGAAGGGAATCAGTGCGGTCCAGGTCCAAAGGGATTCGGTATTCCAGCCGTTTCCTGGGCCGGTGATGTAGTTACCGGTGAGGGTACCGAAGTTATAGTGGACCTTTTTGCCGTAGGGCAGGCGCTTTTTGAAAATCTGGCCCAAAATAAAGGCGATGATCAAAAGGGGAATCACGTAGTTGAAGGGGATTTCCCAGGACCAGTCCCAGGTGATGGGCAGAATTCCCTGGGCTTCCTCCCCAAGGGCGGAGGCGGTGATCACCAGGTCACCGGTGGGAATGCGCCAGGCGGCGAACCATTTCCACCCTTCGTATCCGGGAATCACCTTGATTTCCCCATCATCGGAGATTTCGGTTTGCAGGGTCACGTGGCGACCAAAGCTTTCGGGAATACTGACTTCCAGTCCGGCGGCTTCCACAGCGGCCTTATCCTGCTGAACCCCATCCACGAAAAGACGGAAGGTAACCCCCACGTCGTTTTCGCCAAGGTCGGTGCGGGCAATCGATACGTCCACCGGCGACTCGGCTTCCAGCTTGTATTCCGGCGGGGTGATGGTCAGAGTTACCGCCGCCTCTGCACCGGAGGGCAGAGTCCCCTTGATTTCCAGATCCCCGGTGGGGATGGCGGTGATGGGATCCTGGTATTTGGGCTGGAAGGTGATGGTGCCGTCGGCTTCAAAGGCCACGTCACCGGGTACCTCGGTCACAACCTGGAATCCCAGGTAATCCAGCTCCTCGGTCACCTGGATGCCGTCGGCAAATACGGTGAATACCACCTTGTCGGTATTCTGCTTGAGCCCCTCTATATCCATTTTCCAATAGTCGGGGGCGGTGGCGGTGATGGTGTATTCAATGGCTCGTTGGGGGGTGAAGATGCCGCTGGTGAGGGTGATGGGGTTAAAGCCCTCCATATCCACCTGGGCACGGAATTCGGTGGGTACCTGATTCAGGGTGATACCCTCCAGAAGCATATCGGCGGTTTCATTGGATTGGATTTCGCTTCCGTTTTCCTCCGCCACGATTTTATAAGAGGTATTCTCGGGCAGGAGGGCGGGATCGATTTCCTTATCGGTGCCGCTTTCGTAAATGGTGGCCTTCACGTCAAGCCTTTCCCCGGCGGCCAGATCCTGGAAATCCTCCGGCTTCACTTCGATGCCGCCCCGGTAGACGGTCATGCGGATTTCCAAAGCCGGTTCGATCATAACCACCACGTCCTTGGGGTCAATACCATCGGCAAAGGTCAGGGTATATTCCCCGGCAGGCAGGTTGCCGGTGCCTCCGGCCACAAAGGCGGAGCCCACCAGGCTTTTATCGGTTTTCCACCCCTGCACCTCCGGGTAACGGATGGAAACGGTACGGCTGATGCTCAAATCCCCATCGGGACCCACGGCGCTTTCCAGAGCGGCCGCAGAGTTTTGGCAGAGCACCGCGATATTAAGAAGGGGCACCTGGGTGGTGAATTTCAGGGCGTTGTTCCCCTCCCGCTTCACCTCGTCCCCCAGGCGGCAACGGCCCGAAATCCGGTCGGCCATTTCGGCCATGGTATCCACAATGTCCTTGCTCTTTTCGGCTTTGTACACGTAGATATCCTTTGCGGTGTTTTCGGTGGGGGCGGTGATATTATCCCCCATGGCCAGGAATGTGATTTTGGGGGTGGAGCCGTTGGGCATGGTGGTGTTGACGTAGTTTTCCATATCCCGGTTCATTTCGGCTTCGCTGACACCGAATTCCCCGTCGGTGAGGACCACCAGCCAGTACTGGGTGTTGACGTTATCATCCTGGACCTGCAGGAGTGCCTTGTAGGCCAGATTGATGGCATAATAGGGGGTGTTATCCACCTCGGCATGGGCCCGGATGGCGTCCACCGTTTTCTGGATTTCGGGGTTGGTGACGTCCAGCTCCCGGGTGGCGTTATCCGGATTCCGGATGGCGTCCGACATGTAGGTGACGAACAGCCGGTCATCGGTATTCATGAGTCCGGCAAAGGTTTGCATGGCGTAGCTTGCGTAACTCCATCTGTCAATATTGCCGCCGGACATACTGCCCGAGTCATCGTAGACCACCGAAACGATTTTGCGTATGTAGAGGGAATCCGCCGCCGCTTTTTCGGCGGGCATGGCGGCCACCA
>JAFYNU010000237.1 GCA_017547975.1 Clostridia bacterium | reverse complement strand
GTTCCCGAAAAGAAGCCCTACGTCAAGAACGTAACCAAATACGTGATGATGCCCGCCAACGCCCGTCCCCGTCACCACTTTGTGGAAGAACGCACCCAAAAGCTCGTTGCCTGGGCCGAAACCAGCGGCATCAACCAGGTCTACCCCGGCGACAAAAAGATCGGCATCGTGGCCGCCGGTATCGCCTACCAGTACGCCAGAGAGGCCCTGGGGGACAAGGCCAGCTACCTGAAGCTGGGCATGGTGTACCCCCTGTCCGCCAGGCAGATTGCCGACTTCGCCGCCACGGTGGACAAGCTCTACGTCATCGAAGAGCTGGATCCCTTCATCGAGGAATTCTGCCTGTCCCACGGCATCGCCTGTGAGGGCAAGGCCCTCTTCTCCCTGTGCGGAGAATACACCCCCGGCATGATTCGCGCCGCCATCCTGGGCGAGACCGACGAAAAGCCCGCCCCCGCCGCCGCTCCGGTACGTCCCCCGGTTATGTGCCCGGGCTGCCCCCACCGGGGTATCTTCCACGTGCTTTCCAAGCTGAAGCTTCGCGTGTCGGGCGACATCGGCTGCTACACCCTGGGCGCCGTGGCTCCCCTGGCCGCCGTGGACTCCACCGTGGACATGGGCGAATCGGTTTCCGGCCTTCACGGTATGCTGGCCGGGGATCCCACCCTTGCGGACAAGGCGGTTGCCGTCATTGGTGACAGCACCTTCGTCCATTCGGGCATTACCGGTCTCATCAACATCGTCTACAACAAGACCCCTGCCACCGTGCTGATTCTGGATAACTCCATCACCGGTATGACCGGCCACCAGCAGAACCCCTGCACCGGCCTGACCCTTCAGCAGGAACCCACCCACGCCCTGGATCTGGTGGCCCTGTGCAAGGCCGTCGGCGTCAACCGGGTCCGGGTGGAGGATCCCTTCGACGTAAAGGGTTGCGAAGCCGCCCTGAAGGAAGAGCTGGCCGCCGCCGAGCCCTCGGTGATCATCGTGAAGCGCCCCTGCGCCCTCTTGAAGAGCGTGAAGCCCAAGCCCGCCCTCTGCGTAGATCCCGAAAAGTGCAAAAAATGCCGTAAGTGCATGTCCATCGGTTGCCCCGCCATCCTCTTTGACAAGGAGCAGGGTGCCCGCATCGATCCCACCCTGTGCACCGGGTGCGGCCTGTGCGTTTCCCTGTGCCCCTTCGGCGCCATTTCCTGAGTGGGAAGAAAGGAAGAAATTACCATGATGAATATTATGATCGTCGGTGTCGGCGGACAGGGTTCCCTGCTTGCCAGCCGCATTCTGGGCCAGCTGTTCATCAGCCGGGGCCTGGACGTAAAGCTTTCGGAGGTTCACGGCATGTCCCAGCGGGGCGGCAGCGTGGTCACCTACATCCGGGCCGGGGAACGGGTAGACTCCCCCATGGTGGAGGACGGGAAGGCCGATCTGGTCATCTCCTTCGAAGCCCTGGAGGCCCTGCGCTATGCCCACTGCCTGAAAAAGGGCGGCACCCTGGTGTATTCCACCCAGGAAATCATGCCCATGCCGGTGATCACCGGCGCCGCCGCCTACCCCGCCGACATCCCCGGGGAGCTTGCCAAATTCGATATTGAAACCGTGGGCTTCGACGCCCTGGCCGCCGCCGAAGAGGCCGGCAGTGCCAAGGCCTGTAACGTGGCCCTGCTGGGCGCCGCAAGCAAGATCATCGGCGGTGACGCCGCCGAATGGGAAGGGATCATCCGCTCCACCGTCCCTGCCAAATTCACCGACGTGAACCTGCAGGCCTTCGCCCTGGGCCGGGAGATGTAACATGGATATCACCTCCCTTGCCAAAGAAGCCCAGGCCATGAGCGCCGAAGCCTTTGCCCGCATTGAAGAAATCGCCGAATACAACACCCGCCGGGTGGCCGACGCCTTTCGGGAATGCCGGATCACCCTGAACCATTTTGCCCCCTCCACCGGCTACGGCTACGACGACGTGGGCCGGGACAAGCTGGACGCCCTCTATGCCGCCGCTTTTGGCTGTGAGGACGCCCTGGTGCGCCCCCACATCATCAACGGTACCCACGCCCTCTGCCTCATGCTGAAGGGCATTCTGCCCCCCAGCGGGGGCAGGCTCCTGTCGATTACCGGAGCCCCCTACGATACCCTCACCGAAACCATCGGCACCATGGAAGCCTCCGGCCGCCTCACCTTCTCCCAGGTACCCTTCACCGGCACCCCGGACGAGGGGTATATCGAGGCGGTGAAGGCCGCCATTGCCGAAATCAAGCCCCACGTGGTCTACATCCAGCGCAGTAAGGGCTACGGCGACCGGGTGACCCTGTCGAATCTGGACATTCGCCGCCTCACCTTCCTTGCCAAGTCCATCCAGCCGGATGTGATCGTGGCGCTGGATAACTGCTATGGGGAATTCTGCGAAGCCGGAGAGCCCTTCGGTTCGGCCCCTGTGGGCTTTACCGGGGAACGGGCCGCATTGCTGCCTCTCGACTGCGAAGAAGCCCCCTGCGACGTTGCCGCAGGCTCGCTGATCAAGAACCCCGGCGGCGGCATCGCCCCCTGTGGCGGCTATATTGCGGGCCGTCACGACCTGGTGGAAAAGGTGGCCGAAGAGCTCACCGTCCCCGGCATCGGCCGGGAGGCGGGCTGTAACCCCGACGGCTGGCGGCTCTACTTCCAGGGCTTCTTCCTGGCCCCCCACACGGTGTCCCAGGCCTTGAAGACCTCGGTTTTCGCCGCCAACCTTTTGACCCTGGCGGGCTTCGAAGCCGCCCCCAAGGGGGATGAGCCCCGATGCGACATCATCCAGGCCATCCGCTTTGGCGACCCCAAACCCCTGATCTCCTTCTGCCGGGGCATCCAATCCTTCTCCCCGGTGGACAGCCACCTGACCTGCGAACCCTGGGCCATGCCGGGCTACACCAGCGAGGTCATTATGGCCGCCGGTGCCTTCGTGCAGGGAAGCTCCATCGAGCTCTCCTGCGACGCCCCCATCCGGGAGCCCTACCTGCTCTACCTGCAGGGGGGGCTCACCTACGAGTCGGGCAAATACGCCATCATCCAGGCGGTTGCAAACGCCATCCAATAAAAAAATGCTCCCTGCGGCACCCGATCTAATGAGGGTGCCGCAGTTGTATTCGCCCAAGGCGAGTGATATTGCTTCGCAGTGATATTTTCCTGCGGCGAGTTTTCAGGGCGAATATCATATAACGATTCCATATCCCATTGCCGTAAGGCGAAATCAAACAGCGGGACGGATCGGCCCAATAGGAAGACGTAACAGGACAAGGACCGAGAC
>JAFYNU010000236.1 GCA_017547975.1 Clostridia bacterium | reverse complement strand
GGGGATGAGATCCCTCGTTACCAGTATATGCCATGAGAAAAACGGGGTGCGAGAGATGGAAAGAATCCTGTTGCAATCGGGGGAAATGTCTGCTATAATGCTTGTAAAATACCATAATGGGAGGAACAAATATGCGCTTTATTGACGACAAGATCCGGGTCATTTGTGAAGAGCTGGCACTTCACATGAAGAAGAAGCTTTTTGATATTACCGACCTTCTCTACCAGCCCACCGGCTACAAGGAAGGGGACGCCCTGCCTACCGGGGAGGGGATGGAACCCTTTGACACCCACCTGACCATTGGCGGCCGTGACGCTCACTATTGGTTCAAATTCCGCTTTAAGACCCCCGAAAAGAAGGAGGGTCACGAAGTCTACTTCTCCCTGACCACCGGCCGGGAGGGCATGTGGGATGCCGCCAACCCCCAGGCGATCCTCTATCTCAATGGCAAGATGGTCCAGGGCATGGACGTGAACCACACCGAAGTGCTGGTGGATTATGATACCGAGTACGACGCCGTGGTCTACTTCTACGTTGGCATGCACGATGACCTGGTGGCCTTCCGTCCCGCCGTGGTGGAAATCGACAAGGAAGTGGAAGCCCTGTATTACGATATGAAGGTCCCCCTGGATGCGGCCATGGTGCTGGATTCCAAGTCCAACGATTACGTGCAGATTCTCAAGCGCCTGGAAACCGCCGAGGGCTTCTTGGATATGCGCAAGCCCGGAAGCGAAGCCTACTATGCCGGTGTCAAGGCCGCAAGAGAGTACCTGAAGAAGGAACTTTACGAAGGTATTTGCGGCAAACACGAAGCGGTGGTTTCCTGCATCGGCCATACCCACATTGATGTGGCATGGCTTTGGACCCTGGCCCAGACCCGGGAAAAGGCCCAGCGCAGCTTCTCCACCGTCATCGAGCTGATGAAGCAGTATCCCGAATATATCTTCATGTCCTCCCAGCCCCAGCTTTATAAATACGTGAAGGAAGAGGCTCCCGAACTCTACGAAGAGATCAAGAAGGCCGTGAAGGATGGCCGTTGGGAAGTGGAAGGGGCCATGTGGCTGGAAGCCGACTGCAACCTGTCCTCCGGCGAAAGCCTGGTGCGCCAGATCATCCATGGCAAGCACTTCATGCAGAAGGAATTTGACGTGGACAGCAAGATCCTGTGGCTGCCCGACGTATTTGGTTACAGCATTGCCCTTCCCCAGATTTTGAAGAAGAGCGGCGTGGATAAATTCGTCACCTCCAAGATTTCCTGGAACGAAACCAACAAGATGCCCTACGATGCCTTCCTGTGGCAGGGGTTGGACGGCACCGAAATCTTCACCTACTTCCTCACCGCCCGGGATCACACCCCCGAGGGTGTCAACGACAACTACACCACCTACGTGGGTTACATCCGTCCCAGCCAGGTACTGGGCACCTGGGAGAGATTCCAGCACAAGGAATACAACAACGACACCATCATCACCTTCGGCTACGGCGACGGCGGCGGCGGTCCCACCAGAGATATGCTGGAACAGCAGCGCAGACTTGCGTCAGGGCTTCCCGGCTTCCCGGCCACCCGCATTGAAAAGGCGGGGGATATGCTGGCCCGGGTGGAAAAGAGCTTCACTGAAAACTGCGAACTCCTGAAACGGACCCCCCGTTGGGTGGGTGAGCTCTATCTGGAATACCACCGTGGCACCTATACCTCCATCGCCAAGAACAAGAAGAACAACCGCAAGAGCGAGCTCCTTTACCAGGAGAGCGAAAAGGCGGCGGCCGCCGACCTGGTGCTCCTGGGCGGTGCCTACCCGGCAGAGGATTTCTACAATGCCTGGGAGATTATCCTCCTGAACCAGTTCCACGACATCATCCCCGGCAGCTCCATTTTCGAAGTGTACGAGGATTGCGACAAGCAGTATGCCGCCATCCGCACCGCAGGCGAAGCCATCAAGGAAGCCAAGCTCCGCGCCCTGGCCGCCGAAACCGGCAAGGCGGGTATCTTCGTCTATAACCCCAACTCCTTCGTCGCAAGCGCCACCGTAAAGGTGGGTGGCGAAAGCCGCTTTGTGGCCGACGTTCCCGCCATGGGCTGGAAGATCGTGGCCGACGAAAAGGCCGTGGGTAAGACCACTGTGGAAGGCAACGTGGCTGAAAACCAGTTCTTCCGCATGACCATGGACGAAAACGGCGAAATCACCCTCTACGATAAGAAAAACAAGCGCCACGTATTTGCCAAGGGCGAAACCGGTAACAAGATCGAAGCGTTTGAGGATTTCCCCAGGGCCTACGATGACTGGGAGATTACCCAGTACTACAAGCAGAAGATGTGGAACGTCCGGGATGTGGTTTCGGTGACCCCCATCTTCGACGGTGCCCGTGCGGGCTTTGAAGTGGTGAAGAGCTTCTCCAACTCCACCATTACCCAGAAGATCTGGCTCTACGACGACGTTGCCAAGGTGGACGTGGAAAACACCCTGGATTGGCAGGATCACCACATCATTCTGAAGGCCGCCTTCCCCACCTCGGTACATGCCAGCGTTGCTACCTACGACGTGCAGTTCGGTAACGTGGAACGTCCCACCCATGCCAATAACTCCTGGGACGAAGCCAAATTTGAGGTTTGCGCCCATAAGTGGGCCGATATTTCGGATGCGGGCTACGGCCTTTCCATCCTGAATGATTGCAAGTACGGTCACAATGCCGAAGGCAACGTGCTCAAGCTCACCATGCTCAAGTGCGGCACCTACCCCAACCCGGAAGCCGACCAGGGCATTCATGAATTTACCTACACCATCTATCCCCACGCCGGCGCATGGCGTCAGGGCGACACCGTGAAGGAAGCCTACCTTCTGAACGAGCCCATGACCGCCTTCGAAATCACCGCCGGTAGCGGCAAGCTGGCTGACGAATACTCCTTCCTCTCCTGTGATGCCGACCACGTGGTGGTAGAGACTGTGAAGAAGGCATACGACGATGATTCGATCATCTTCCGTGCCTACGAATACGAAAACCGCAATGCCGACGTAACCTTTACTCCGGGCTTTGAGGTGAAGAAGGCCTATCTTTGCGACATGATGGAAAACGAGCTTTCCGAAATTCCTGTGGCGGATGGCAAGATCACCCTCCCCGTGGGCAACTACGAAATCGTCACCGTCAAGCTGGTTCGCTGAAGACACATCAAAAGGAGATCGTCTATGAAACGCGGCATTACACGCAGAGAGCGGGAAGTCACCGATATGCAGGAAATCCTCGGGATCCTGGATCGGGCCAAGATTATCCACGTGGGTATGATCGATGGGGAGTACCCCTACGTGGTTCCCATGAACTACGGCTACACTATGGAGGATGGCAAGCTGACCTTCTACCTCCACGGTTCCCCCGTG
>JAFYNU010000235.1 GCA_017547975.1 Clostridia bacterium | reverse complement strand
GGTCGAGAACAGCGATCTTCTTGCAGGTGGCAGGAATGGCTTCCAGGAACTTTTCGGTAGCAAACGGACGGTACAGTCTGACCTTGATGAGGCCGACCTTTTCGCCGTGAGCATTCAGGTAGTCGATGACTTCTTCGGTGACGTCGCAGAAGGAGCCCATGGCTACGATAACGCGTTCAGCGTCGGGAGCGCCGTAGTAGTTGAAGAGCTTGTAGTCGGTGCCGAGCTTGGCATTGACCTTGTCCATGTATTCTTCAACAATGGCGGGGAGATCGTCGTAGTACTTGTTGCAGGCTTCACGATGCTGGAAGAAGATGTCTCCGTTTTCGTGGGAACCACGCATAGCAGGACGTTCGGGGTTCAGGGCGTGCTTGCGGAAAGCGGCAACCGCATCCATGTCGCACATTTCAGCCAGATCCTTGTAGTCCCAGATGGCGATCTTCTGAACCTCGTGGGAGGTACGGAAGCCGTCAAAGAAGTTGAGGAAGGGAACGCGGCCCTTGATGGCGGCCAGGTGCGCCACGGCGGACAGGTCCATAACTTCCTGTACGTTGCCTTCGGCCAGCATAGCAAAACCGGTCTGGCGGCAAGCCATAACGTCGGAATGGTCACCGAAAATGTTCAGGGCGTGGGAAGCAACCGTTCTCGCAGAAACATGGAAGACGCTGGGGAGAAGTTCACCGGCGATCTTGTACATGTTCGGGATCATCAGAAGGAGACCCTGCGAAGCGGTGTAGGTGGTGGTGAGAGCACCGGCGGCCAGGGAGCCGTGAACGGTACCCGAAGCACCTGCTTCAGACTGCATCTCGACTACCTTAACGGTAGTACCAAAGATGTTCTTCTGGCCAGCGGCTGCCCACTGGTCAACGTAGTCTGCCATGGGGCTGGACGGAGTAATCGGGTAAATACCGGCTACTTCGGTAAACGCATAGGACACGTATGCCGCAGCGTTGTTGCCATCCATGGACTTGAGTTTTCTGCCCATAGTGATTATTTCCTCCTTGGTTATTTTGAAAGCACTTAAGGGAATTGAAACAAATACCCTAAGGCATTTTTTCACTCTTGTATTTTATCACCTTTTGTCCCGGTTGTAAATGCTTATTTTGAAAAAACATACACAAATTATCGAAGCTTTAATGCTACTCTTTCTCCCGACATCCGTTTTGCTATATTCTGGATATCCTTTGCCCCGGGCGAAAGACGTCTTTGGGTCATCATCTCGCATAGATTCTGCCGATGGCGTAACATTCCGTCATCTTCCCGGACGTATCCCAGAATAGGCGCCCCCACCGTATCGATGATAGCATCCAGGTCCAGTCCTATTCCCCGGGAAATAAGTTTTGGACGAACCCGGTTCACCAGCAGGGAGGCGTTTTCCACCCCATACCCAGCCAAAACCCGGGCCGCATTTTGCGCATCGGTGACTCCCGCCAGGTCGGGGGTTGCCACAATCAAGGCCTTATCCACCCCGGCGGCTGCCAGGCGAAGCCCCTCTCCGATTCCAGCCGGTGCATCCACCAGCAGGAAATCACACCAGGAGCGAAGCTCCCGGCAGATTCTCCCCATGGTCTCGGTGTCCAGTTCGATACCCCGGGCCGGAGCCGCCACCAAAGAAAGATTCCGGATTTCATGATGGGGGGTCACCACCTCCCGCAGAGGAACCCTTCCCAAAAGATAGTCGGACAGATCAAACAGGGTATTTTCACACATTCCTGTATAAATATCCAGATTTCGCATACCAAAATCCGCATCCAGAGCAATCACCCGCTTCCCCGACAATGCCAGAGCCGAAGCAAGGCCTGCACAAAGAGTGGATTTACCGCTTCCCCCTTTACCGGAAGCAACCACGTAAGCCAGAGGTTCATCCATTTACTGATCCCTCCCCCGAATTTCCGCCATATTCCGCATCCGATCTCGGTGCAAAATGGTCACTGCCCGTCCCTGGGCCCGCAGTGCGGCACCCAACGCCTCTGCCATGGCCACCGAACGGTGCTGACCACCGGTACAGCCCATGGAGATTACCAGGGAAGCTCTCCCCTCCTTGTCAAAATAAGGCAACAGGAAGGCAGTCAGTTCCTCCAGTTTTTCCCGGAATTCCATCGTTTCGCCAAAGGCATCGAGATAATCGGCCACCGCCGGATCCTCCCCTCCCTTGTGACGCAGGTCTGAAATATAGAAGGGGTTCGGC
>JAFYNU010000234.1 GCA_017547975.1 Clostridia bacterium | reverse complement strand
GTGGATTGCAATCCACAGGTGGGAAACCGAGAATTCCCCCTCCTTGATGTCGGGCATATGGAAATCGCTGGTGATAATTTCCAGGGCCTTCTCGTATTCGCCGGCGGCCTCCAGCGACATGGCGTAGAGCATTTTGATCCGGCCGTCCTTCTGCATTGCCTCCGGCAGGTTGGCAAAGCAGGCCATCCACTTTTCGTGGAGCCCCGCCCCCACCAGGGTCTCAGCGTAGTTCACCACCAGGGGACGATAGTCCTTTTTCAGGGCAACGGCCCGGTCAAAGGCCGCCACCGCCCCATCCAGGTTACCATATTCATTCCGCCGGATTTGGGAAATATTCCGCCAGGCCCAGGGGTTATCCTCTTCCTGCACCGATGCGGCAAAGGCCTCTTCGGCCCCCGCCACGTCCCCGGCCATATAGCGGCAGACCCCAAGCTGGTAGAATTTATACCAGCTGGCAGGCTGGGCTTCCAGAAGGTCGATCCACACCTGCCCCTTGGCGTAGCTTTTGATGGGCTCCAGGGGGTCGGGCACCGGGAGGGTGCCCCCCGCAAGCAGGGTTTCCCAGTCCCGGGTTTCGGCATTCAGGCTTTCCGGCGGGAATTCCAGGAAGTCACTCACCGGCTTGCCCCTCTTTTTCGACTCGATGGCGCCCCATCCCGAGCCCAGGTAAACCAGAGGGCCCTCCGAGACCGCCGAAAAGTCTGCCCCTTCCAGAAGGGCCTTTTTTCGCCCGATACGGCCCTTTACCTCCTCGATGGCACCGATATACCCAGAACCGTGAATCAACACAGGATCGGCCTTCAGAGCGCCGTATCCCTCGGTCCAGGAGATTTTGCTTTCCCCCTTCATCAGGAAGTGTTCCAGCTGGGTGCGAAGGAGGCCCGCCTGGATATCGATATATCCCCGGCCCAGGTCGGAGAGCCAGTTGTTCCAATGCTTACCCCCCTGGCCCTGGCCCCAGGCGAAGAGCTTGCGCCCCTTCAGGAGGTCGTCCGACAGCTGGATCAGGCCGTAGCCGTCCTCCTTCAGGGCGGTGACCCACTTGGTTTCGGTGTCCGGGAGCTTATAGAAGAAGTCCCGGCTCCGTTCCAGGCTGGCGGAATAGGTGACGTCCTTGCCCCCCATCAGGGGCAGGTCGGTGTTATCCAGGAAATAGCGGCCTTCGTCGTAGGCGCAGACGAAGCTTTTGACGGTGGGCACGATGACCCGGGTGCCCGGGGTTTCGTCCACGGCAATGTTGCTCCACCAATACATCCAGGTATCTTCCGGCTTGCTGTTTTCGATGGTGACCTGCACCAGAAGGAGATCGTCCTTCAATTTGGCCTCCACGGCGTAGGTAATTTCCCGGATGCGTTCGAATTCGTACATCCGCAGGATGGGTTCCCCGTCGGTACCGGTCATTTCCCTGGCGAAGAGGGGACTTGCGGTGAGGGGGTTGTGGCCCTTGATGCCCACGTTCCATTCCACACCCCCGGAAAACCAGGCGTTGCGCAGGGCAAGGTTGCAGGGCTGGAACACGTTGTTGGCGTAAAGCAGCTCCCTTCCCGCCGCCTTATCGTAAAGCGACCAGAGTCTGCCCCCAAGCTGGGGAATGAAGGTGGCCTTCAGGTATTCGTTTTCCAGGATGGCCCCATCCAGTTCGAGATCACGCCGTTCCCGGTTGTATTCGCTTTGGAGGGTGTAGGGAAGCAGGGTGGGAATCATGCCCTTGCCGATGAGGGCCTTCTCCTCCTCGCTCACCCGTTCCGACACCGCAATGGGGGCGCGGATGTAGCTGTCGTTCTTAATGTCCGGCAGGCAGTTGGGAATTCCCAGATCGGCCCCGGGCATGTGGATTTTGGTAAAGGTCAGGGTTGACACGATGGCACGCTCCTTTTCCATTTGGGTTGGTTGCTATCATTATACCCGGGATTTTCTCAAGTTGCAAGCAAAAATGGGGGCAGGCGTTGTGCCTGTCCCCATTTCTGTATTATTTCTTCGGTTCTTTCTTTTTTCTTCTCAAAAGCAACAGCAAAAGCAGGAGCAAAAGAAGACAGATCACAATCACAAGGATCAACATCCAATTTACAGTGCTGCCTACCCTGACTGTCAAGTTCTGATCAGATGCTTCATAAGTATCGGTTCCATCTGATGTTGAAATGAGATAGCTGCTGTTTTGCAGAACGCCGGTACCCTTTTTGCCGATGACTTTCATTTGGAAAGTACAGAGCAATTCTTCCGCATTCCAGCTCTCCCCGGTTTG
>JAFYNU010000016.1 GCA_017547975.1 Clostridia bacterium | reverse complement strand
TACCGCCGCCTGATTTTAGCCTGCAACACCACCAACGTCACCATGTCGGTGGTGGGCAATCTGTCCCCGGTGCTCTTTCTGACCTTCCGGGAGCTTTACGGCATTTCCTATTCCCTTTTGGGTCTTCTGGTGCTGGTGAATTTCTGCACCCAGCTCACCATCGACCTGATTTTCTCCTTCTTCTCCCACAAATTCAACATTCCCATGGCGGTGAAGCTGACCCCGGTTTTCGCCGCATCCGGTCTGCTTCTTTACGCCCTGTGGCCCTGGTTTTTCCCGGGCTCGGTGTACCTGGGGCTGGTCATCGGCACCATCATCTTCTCCACCTCCGGTGGCCTTGCGGAGGTGCTCATCAGCCCGGTGATTGCCGCCATCCCCTCCGACAATCCCGACCGGGAAATGAGCAAGCTCCACTCCATCTATGCCTGGGGCGTGGTGGGGGTCATTGCCGTCAGCACCCTCTACCTTCTGGCCTTCGGCAACGCCCACTGGCAATTCCTGGCCATTTTCTTCGCCCTGATTCCCATTGCCTCCGCCCTGCTCTTCCGGGGCACCGATATTCCCCGGATGGAGACCCCCGAAAAGATGGGCAACGTGTTGGACTTCCTCAAAAAGCCCGCCCTGTGGCTTTGCGTGGTGGCCATCTTCCTGGGTGGCGCCTCGGAATGCACCATGGCCCAATGGTGCTCGGGTTACCTGGAGGCGGCAGTGGGCATTCCCAAGGTGTGGGGCGACCTGTTCGGTGTGGCTCTGTTCGCCGTAGCCCTGGGGCTTGGCCGCTCGCTTTACGCCAAGCGGGGCAAGTACGTGGGCCGGGTGCTCTTCTTTGGTGCCATCGGCGCCACCCTGTGCTACCTGATTGCCGCCATTTCCTCCCTGCCCCTTCTGGGGCTCCTGGCCTGTGCCGCCACCGGCTTCATGGTGTCCATGATGTGGCCGGGAAGCCTGATCGTGGCGTCCGACCGCTTCCCCACCGGGGGCGTCTTCATCTTTGCCATGATGGCCGCCGGGGGTGACTTCGGTGCCTCGGTGGGCCCCCAGCTGGTGGGTCTGGTCACCGACTGGGTCATCGCCGCCCCCTGGGCCGCCGACCTTGCCGCCAGGCTTTCCCTCCTGCCGGATGCCCTTGGCATGAAGTGCGGAATGCTGGTGGGGATGCTCTTCCCCCTGACCGCCATTCCGGTATATCTTGCCATCTGGAAAAAACAAAAAGCCAACTGAACAAAAAGAACCCCCTGTTCCGAGGAACAGGGGGTGGCTTTTTTTACAAACTTAGATGAGCTTGTTGGGGTTGATTTCGTACTTGTCGGTAAGGATCTTGATGAAATCGATCAGTGCGAAGATGCTGCCCAGGTAGAAGCAGAAGGACATAACGATCTTGAAGATACCCTTCTTGGTTTCGCCCATGATGAAGTTGTGGATGCCCAGACCGCCCAGGAAGAAGCAGATCAGAGCCATACCGGTCTTGCCCATGCCCTTGTAGTCACCGTTGTTGCCGCCGCTCTTCTTGATGGCAACGCCGCAGTTCAGGCAAACTTCAGCGCCCGGAGTAACGGTGCCGCCGCAGTTGGAGCAATAGGATTCGCCGACGCCGGTCTTGACGCCGCAGTTCAGGCAGATGGCCTGATTGTCATTCATTTCTTTGCCGCAGTTCTTGCAATACATAGATAAACCCTCTCTTTTTGAAGTATTTTCTCTGCTATGGTAGGATTGTAGCATATTGCTACGCAACTGTCAAGAAAATTCGACAAATTTTCACCAAAACAACAGATGAATCCCCCACTGCACCAGGAATCCAAGACCCACAAGACCCCAAAAGAGCCGGTTGAGCCGCCGATTCCAGAAGATTCTTCCATCGGTGAAAAGCCCCCACAGAAGGGCCGGCAGACTCCACACCATGAAGTGCCATCCAAGCGCCCCAGGAATATCCAGCCGCAAAAGGTCCGCCACCGCCCGGCTCATACCGCACCCGGGGCAGGGAATGCCAAAGGCCGCCTGTACCCAGCAGGGCAGCCCCAATCCCAACCAAATACCAAGGCAGGTCAGGTAGCCGGCTAAGATACCCAGCCGCCCCCAAAATTTTCGTCCCCCCACCTCCGGCAGCACCAAAAAGTGGGTAAAAGCCTTACGCAAGTCCTTCCGCCGCCTTCCGGATGGCCTCCGCCACAAGCCCGGCGCACACCGCCGAGCCTTCCTCGGTCAGGTGAATGTTGTCGTCCTTTCGGATGAAGCTGTCGATATCCGCCGCCATGGGGGTATAGAGGTCGTTGATGATGACCCCCTTTTCCCGCAGGAGGGGTGTGACGTGGGCATTGTAGTCGGCAATGACCTCATTTTTGTTGTGGGGATTCTGCGCCGTCACCGGGGTGGTGGTGGCGAAGATCACCCTGTCGTGCCGGGCAAGAAGAATATCCGCAATGCGCAGCATATTTTCGGTGTATTCCGAAAGGGAGGTAAAGGCCTTCCCGTCCCCCAAAATGTCGCATACGTCCCACAGGCCGTTGTTCCAGTGAACCACCCGGCTGCCCGCCATATTCCCGGCCCAGTCAAAGAGCCCCCGCAGGGTGTATTTGGCAAACCGGCAGTTGTCCTCTGGCTGGAACACCTCAAAATCCTTCCCCAAAAGCCCCGGCACCAAAGGCCCGTAGCCGATCAAACGAATGGAATCCCCAAGTAAGGTAATTTTCATGGTTATATACCCCCTCTTTCTCAACCAACAATCATAAACAAAAGCGGAATCGTCCCCACCGCGAGCAAATGGGAAATCATCGCCATCCCCGCCGCCTCAGAGGTATCCTTTCCCAAGGCGCTGGGAATTACGATGGTATTCAGCCCCAAAGGCATTGCCAGGGAACACAGGGCGCAATAAAACACGGTCTCCGAAAGATTCAAAAACGATGCCGCAAAGATAAATACCCCCGGCATAATCAGGAGCCGTACAATAGAAATGGCGTAGACCCGTAGGTTGGTAAAGGCTTTCCCCAGTGAGATTTTGGAAACAACCACCCCGGTCAGGAGCATTGCCACCGGGGACATACAGCTTCCCGATACCGAAATCAGGTTGGTCAACCACATCGGCATCCCAATTCCCAAAAGACCAATTACCATGCCCACCAGCATGGCAATAAACATGGGATTCACAAAGGATTTCAGGCTTTCCTTCACGGTCTGTTTCTTTCCCGCATCGGCAATCAGCAATCGCGGTACCCCCCACAGGTAAATCAGTACCCAAAGGGGCAACGTAAAGATCAGGTAATCAAAAAACATATCGGGGAACAGACTGCTGACCACCGCATTCCCCATGAACCCAAAATTGGAAAAGGAAAGCCCGTATGTGTAGATATTACGGGTATACCGATCCTTCGTCACCAACCGCGACACCAGGATTGCCACCGGAATGGCAATCAAGCCAATGACCGAGCTGATCAGCAAGAGCTTCCAGGCCGTTCTGATTTTGTCCATGGTAAAATTTTCGATAAAGGTTCCCAACACCAATGCCGGAATAAACAGCACGTTTTCCAATTTGGATAGTACTGCCGATGTGTTATCCGGCAATACCCTCGCCTTCATCAAACCGTACCCGATGGCAATAAAGCCAAACAGGAACACGATCTGGTTCATGGTTGAAATGAATATCGTCATAGTCTTCCCTCGCGTTTTTCCTTCTCGCTCATTTACTTTCCCGTCAGCCTGTCCCAGGTGCGGAAGACGGCTTCCACGTTTTCGGGGCGGGCGCCGGCGCCGAATTCGCACTGGGCGATGCATCCCCCGTTATCCCACAGGGTGTCGTAGACCCGTTCCACCGCCGCCTCCACCTCCGCCACCGTGGCGAAGGGCAGGATGTGCTGGCGGCAGATTTCCCCCCAGAAGGTGATCTTGCCCTTAAACTGGGCCAGATCCTTGAAATCCATGCAGAAAAGCTGGGTATTGATGGCATCCAGGCCCATGTCGATCAGGTCGGGCAGAATCTCCAGGGTGTGGCCGTCGGAGTGCATGAAGATCTTCTTCCCCGCCCTGTGGGCGATTTCGATATAATCCCTGTACATGGGGGCGAAGAACTCCCGCCACTTGGCCGGGGAGATCAGCAGAGCCCGCTGGGAGCCCCAGTCGTCCATGAAATTCAGGGTATCCACGTCGGTTTGGGCCCACTTTTGAAGCAGACGGCAGTAAAAGTCGTGCATTTTTTCAAGGAAGGCCAGGAAACCCGGGCTGGGATCCATCAGATCCATGTAAAGCTGGGCGGTGCCCCGGATGAACTGAAGCTGTTCGAAGGGGCGGGGGCAGGCCCCCGAGGAGATAAACTTGTCGCTTTTGGCGCACTCGGCATTCACCTGGGCCACGTCGAAGGAAAGCTGTTCCTCCGGAATGCGGACCGCATCGGCGTCCTCCCATTCCTCCCCCAGGACGATGGGCTGCTTGACCTCCCCAATGACGCCCCGCTGAATGTTGGTGAAACGGCAGCCCCATGGGTCGATATATTCCCCGAGTTCGGTGATGATCCCCTTTTCCACCGGGGATTTTTCGCGGTAGATCACCGGCACGCCCCCGATATCCCCGGGGTAGCGGTTCCGGATATCCTTCAGGTCCTCCCCGTGGTGGATATTTGCCCAATCCAGGGTCCAAAGGTCCCGGGGCGCCCGATGGTCGGTATTTTCAAAGGCCAGGGTCCTGTAGACCAGTTCTTTCGACGTCATATCGGTTACTCCTTTTCCAGATATTTCACGTTGAATCCCGCCGAATCCCCGTCGGCGGCGCACTGCAGAATCAGGTAGGAAATTCCGGTGGGACAGGGATTTTTCATGCGCAGACCGAAGAAGGGCTTTCCATCCAGGGACACCTTCCCACTTCCGCCCTCCACGTCAAACCGGATTTCCAGGGTGTGGTAGCCCTCCCCCACGTCCTCCTTGGTAAGCTCGAACCAGAAGGGGGATTCAACCGCGGCGAAGGCATCGCTGGGGTTGAACCAACGGTCGGCCAGAATGAAGCGGGCGGACTTTTCCTGAATCAGGAATTCCACCGTCACCTTTCCCTGCTTCCCCAGGGGGAAATTCCAGCAGGCGCCCCCCACGTCCGACAGGAGCCGGTCGTCGTGGTGCTTGGCAATCGACAGGGTCTCGAACACCCCGCCCATGGGATCGGGCATCATGTAGGCCGAGTAGGTCCGGTTCCAGGCGCAGTGTCCGTTGCCAAGCCGGTCGATGTAGCTTCCCGACACGCTTTTCACAAAGGTATGGGTGGAAAGCTCCTCCATGCCCCGCAGGAAATCGTTTTTGCGGCTCGTTTCGTAAAGCCAATCCAGGTCGAAAATCACCAGGCGGCGGCTGGCGGTGTTCTGCCCCGCCGAAACCAGAACCTTGTTGAAGGGAAGCTCCATGGCCTGGAACTGGTGGACGCTTTTGTCCCGGGTGGATTTATCCGCCGATGCGTAGCGGAAATCGGCGTTGTTGCGGATGGGGTTCAGAATCAATTCCCGGTAGCCGATCCAGCTTTGGCCCCCATCTTCGGTGATGGCTACATGGGCGGCGTCCCGGTTGGTGAAGGCGTCCTCCCCCTTCCCCTGCTCCACGAAAGGTCCCACCGGGGGCAGGGTGACGGCGTGGTTGGGTTCCGGCAGGGGACGGGTGTTGTTCCAGAAGGTGATGACCCGCCCGTCGTGAAGACGGAGCAGGTAGGCGGTGGTATCGGTGCCGTAGAAGGTGCTGGGTTCCGGGCTCGACCAGGTCTCACCCAGATCCTCCGAAAAGCACTGCCAGAACTGGTCGGTGGCACTCCGGATGATCATCATCAGCTTGCCCGGGGCAATTTCCGCCACATGGGGCTCGGTGCCGGAATTTTTGGACCAGCGAAGCCCCTTATGGGGGAACACCACCTCAAACCCCATGGGATCGGCGATCACCCGGGTCTGCCAGGTCAGACCGAAATCATCCGAGAAAAAGAAGCCGATGTCGGTGGAATCCCCATCCTCCCGCTTTTGGGCGGTGAACCAGATGCGGTTGGAGCCTGCCGCCTTTTGGGGCTGGAAGGCGCAGTTGTAGTTCTCCCGGCTTACCAGAACCTCTTCGGGGTCCGGGTCATCCGG
Source organism: Clostridia bacterium (assembly GCA_017547975.1). GTDB lineage: Bacteria > Bacillota > Clostridia > Oscillospirales > QAMX01 > RUG11797. The sequence goes on along the minus strand of JAFYNU010000016.1, from coordinate 94 downwards.
ACCGATCCTGCTTCGCCACACCCGAAGGCCGGATTTTCCCAGACCGCTTTCAGCACTGTCGATGCTGGCGATATAAATATCCCCCTCCGGGAAG
>JAFYNU010000233.1 GCA_017547975.1 Clostridia bacterium | reverse complement strand
TGACCTGATCCGGATAATACCGGCGTAGGAAACGGTACAGAAACGCTCCGATTTTTACCGCAGAGTCTTTTTCGCAGACTCTGCGGTTTTTATTTTCGGGACATTGCCGGCAAGCTCATTTTGAAAGGGGTTTTTCTTTCATGAAAACCAACCTGAAGGCGCTTTGCACCGGCGCCGTCCTGGTGGCCCTTGCCACCATCCTCTCCTTCCTGAAGCTCCCGCTTCCTGCCTGGAGCTACGGCGGGTCCATCACCCTGGGGAGCATGGTTCCCATCATCCTCTTTGCCCTGCTTTTCGGCACCAAATGGGGCTTGATCGGATCGATTGCCTACAGCCTGATCCAGATGATGCTGGGCTTCTACCCGCCTCCCGCCAACACCGTCTGGGCCTTTTTCCTGGTGATCATGCTGGACTACGTGGTGGCCTTCGGCGGACTGGGTCTTGCGGACCTGTTCCGGAAGCCCTTCGGCAAGCTCAAGCCCGCCCTGTCGGCTACCCTGGCCGGGGCCGCGGCGGTGGTTCTCCGCTTCCTCTGCCACTTTGCCAGCGGCATCCTGATCTGGGGCGTCTACGCACCGGAAGGAACCCCCGTGTGGCTCTATTCCTTCCTCTATAACGGCGGCTACATGGCCGGCGAACTGATCATTACGGTGGTTCTGATGCTGATGCTCACCCCCTCTGTGATGAAACTGGCAAAGAAATAAAGAACGCAAAAGACTCTGCTTCGGGATTTTCACCTTAGCAGAGTCCTTTTTGTTGTTACTTTACGACCCGGTGGACTGGTATTTCCGAAGCCCCACCCAAAAGAAGATGGCACAGGGAATCAGAAAGAGTCCCGCCGCCAGGGGCAGAAGCATATACCACACCCGGTCACTCCTTCCCACCAGGTAGAGGAAAGGGTAATACTGCACCAGGGCAAAGGGGATCACGTAGGTCATGAATTTCAGAACACCCTCCCCATAAACCGAAAGGGGGTATTTACCGAATTCCCGGCTGCCATCGGTGAAGATGTTCATGAATTCCAGCCCTTCGATGGTGAAAAAGCTGATGCCGGCGTAGAGCACAAAAAGGGCGGAAAAGAGCATCACGCCCCCAAGCATCATCAAAACCAGGGTCAGGATCTTGTCGGGGGTCCAATCCACCCCGCACCGGGGAATGGCGTAGACCAACATAACCACCGCCTGGAGCAGGCGGCCAACCCTGGAAAATTCCATATTGGAGGATAATACCTGGAATGCCACACTTCGGGGACGCACCAGGATCCGGTCCAGCTCCCCGCTTCGGATCAACCGGGGAAAGACGTCAAACCCCCGCACGAAACATTCCGCCAGGGAGAAGGCGGTGAGTACCACCGCAAAGCAGATCATCACCTCTTCCATGGTAAAGCCGTCCACCGCACCAAACCGGTCGAACATGAAATACATGCCGATAAAGGTGGTGAAGGATACCAGGAATTGGCCAAGGGTGGTCATAAAGAAGGAGGATTTGTACTGCATCCGGCACCGGAAAATCATGCCGATATACTTGAAATAAAGCTTCATAACATCAACCTCCCTGCAGGACCACCCGCCGGGTGGCATGGCGGATCCAGATCTTGCCGACTCCCACCAATACTACCAGCCATACCGCCTGCAGCAAAATGGCCCGCATGGCCTCCTGACCATTCACGTGGCCGGTGTAAATGAGGAAGGGAGTGTTTTGCATGGAGGCAAAGGGGAGGGCATTCATGATGGGTTGAAGCCAGCCCGGGAAAAAGGGGAGGGGGATCACCCCACCGGTGAGAAATTCCACCGCCGAGGTGGCCAGAATCCGGACCCCCGTGGAGGAGATGGTGTAAAACGCCGATATGTAAATCAGCATGGAAAAGGCCACCAGCACCAGAAACCCCAGAATCAGCGACAGGGGAAACAAAAGACCTGCGGCCACCGATTCCGGCAGGCTCACCCCATAGGGTCTGGGCAGGAATACCGCCACCAGGAGAATGGGAAAGCAACGGAGTACCACCCGGGATAGCCTGACCGCCACGTTTTTTGTGAACCACATGGTATAGAGGTCACAGGGGCGGCAAAGTTCGTAGGCAATGGCGCCGGAAGAAATGCTGTCGAAAATATCGTTATCGAAATACCAGGCCATGAACATGGCCAAAAGGGCCTGCTGGAGCCAGATGTAGGTGGTCAGATCGGCGAATTCCATGGGAAACGCCTCTGCGTTGACCCTGTAAAATGCCCGGTACATCAGAATGCTCATGCCTCCCCAGGCAAATTGGGTGGATACCCCGGCCCAGGCCGCCGCCCGGTATTGGAGCCCCGAAAGGAAGCGAATCCTGAAAAAGGAGAGATACTTCCTCATATGGCAAACTCCTTGTAAAGCGAAACCACCACGTCCTCCACCCGTTGGCTTTCCACCGCAAGGTCGGTAACCTCCACCGCCGAGGAGAGCTTGGAAATGGCTTCCGACACCGAAAGGACACCCGTATCCACCGACAGGGTGGCGTGCCCCGAAAGATCCCCCTCCAATTTTACCCCAGGGATTGCGGGAAGGGATCCCCCGGCATAATCCACCGTCAGACGGCGGAGCTTGGAATGGCGGTTTTTCAGTTCGGTCAGAGACCCATCCAGCAGGATCTGTCCCTTGCCAATCAGCAAAATCCGCTCGGTCAGGGCTTCAATATCCGACATATCATGGGTGGTGAGGATCACTGTGGTGCCCCTCTCTTTGTTGAGGGTTTTGATAAAGTTTCGTACTGCGATTTTGGACACCGCATCCAACCCAATGGTGGGCTCGTCCAGAAAGAGGATTTTGGGATCGTGGAGCAGGGAAGCCGCAATTTCGCAGCGCATCCGCTGTCCCAGCGACAGCTGCCGGGCGGGGGTCCTGACGATTTCCCCGATATCCAGCTCCTCCAGAAGCCGTTTCAGGGTTGCCTGATAGCTTGGCCCATTCACCCGGTAAATATCCCGGATGAGTTCAAAGCTGTCGATCACCGGCACGTCCCACCATAACTGGGACCGCTGGCCAAATACTACCCCGATATTTCGGACGTGCTCGGTCCGCTCCTTCCATGGGGTACGGCCATCAATGATACAACTGCCCGCGTCGGGGGTGAGTATCCCGCTCATCACCTTCACGGTACTGCTTTTACCGGCTCCGTTTGGCCCAATGTAGCCCACCATTTCTCCCTCGTCGATCTTGAAGGAAACTTCCTTCAGCGCCGGAATCAGGGTGTACTCCCGGTGAAACAGAGCCTTTACCGCCTCGGTCATGCCGGCGTTACGCTTGGCCACCCTGAAGGTTTTGGAAATGCCTTTGAGTTCGATCATGCGTTCTTCCCTCCTTTGTATATCGTATGCTTTTACCCCTCCCCCGCAAAGAGGGAAAGGGTCAACAGTGTACCACTTTCAGGAGGAATTGTCAACCGGGTTTCTGCAATTATTGTGTTTTTTCGTTCGATTTCCCGTCATTTTTCTTTTTCTGCTCTTTTGGCAGAAGAAAGTCCCCTTGACAGGGGGCACAAGCCGTGATACTATTAATTTATCGAGCTCTTTATCTACCAAAAATACCGATCTTTCAGCGTCCTGCCGACGTTTGGAACAGGAAAGGATGAAGAATATGCCATCATACGCCAAAGACCGTGAGATTTTACGCCGTCTTGCCGCAAAGCAGCTGGAATACGCCGCCTCCCCCCGTAATACGGAAATTATGAAGCAATGGGAAGCCCTTGCCCAGGGCCGCCGGGAAGCTCCCACGGTACGCCTGCTTTATTCCAACTTCTACAACGAAGTCATCACCACCCGTCTGCAATGTGAGGGGGCCGAGGCTCGGGAAATCGAGTTCCTTCTGCTTTCCACCCTGGTGGGACGGGAACTTTTTGATGACGATACCCCCATTTCCCCCACCTTCGACCTGACCTGGAACACCTGGGCGTCCCCCTTCGGCATCAAAAACAAGGTCACCCACGCCGAAAACTCCATTGGCTTCCACATCGATCCGGTGGTGGAGGACCTGGGAAGCGAGATTGACAAGCTCCGGGGCGGCAGTTTTGGCATCGACCGGGAAAAGACCCTGCGCCGCCGGGCCTTTGCCGACGAAATGATCGGGGATATTCTGCCCAGCCGCATGGTCATGCCCAGCCTGACCGGCGCCATCACCAACCCCCTGGTGGGCCTGATGGGCATGGAAAACTACTACTTTGCCATGTACGACTACCCGGATGAGCTCCACGAGGTCATGGATATGGCCACCCGGGTTTACGAAGAATACTACGACTTCCTGGAAAAGGAAGGACTGCTTCTGCCCACCTGCGGCATCAGCCCCATCGCCCAGGAAAGCTTTGCCTTCAACTCCGAACTCCCCACCGACAAGGTAGAAAAGACCACCCAGTGCTGGGGCTTCCTGGAATCCCAGGAGACCACCGCCGTTTCGGTGGAGACCTACGGGGAATTCGTGTACCCCTATCTGGACCGGCTGGTGAAGCGCTACGGCCTTCTCTCCTACGGCTGCTGCGAGCGGGTGGACGCCCTGTGGGAAGGCTACCTTTCCAAATGGAAAAACCTTCGCAAGCTTTCGGTATCCCCCTTCAACAACGAGCCCCAGATCGGGGAATATCTGCGGGGAAGCAACGTGGTCTATTACAGCAAGCCCCGGGCAGAATTTGTCACCAACCCCGGTCCCATGGACGAGGAAGCCCTGCGGGCCTACTTCAAGATGGTCTGTGAATCGGCCAGCGGATGCCTGTTTGAAATGGCCCAGCGGGAGGTAGGCACCATTTTTGGGGACTTTGAGCGGGGACGCCGCTACGTCCAGATCGCCCGGGAATGCATCAGCGAATACTGGAAGCCCTGACCTAAAAAATAATCAAAAATATTCGGAGCGTATCACGCCACGTGATACGCTCCGTTTTTGTATATATTTGTGTAAGATTGAGGCAGGTACTATCCTCTGTAGGGGGTATACACGATCTCCGGGAAATAGGGCTCGGTCCCTTCGGGAAACATCCCCTTTTCTACTTCAATGGCAAGAGCGTAGTAACTCATGGCTTCGCTCTCTCCCAAAAAAGTTTGCGTAATATAAAGATCGTACTTTCCGGTCGCCTCGTTATAAAGAATATCATCCACTCTATATTTTGCCGGGGTGGTAGCATGACTGCAACACAAAACCAAAAGATCATGTGTCCTAAAAAAGGGAACGTGGTAAATATCCCTCAAAAGTGATTCTCCTTCTTCGGTCCATACCGGAAAATGGGCACCTTCGGTTGCATTCATTTGGGTGAAGGATGTGAAAACAAAGCAATTATCGAAGGGGTGGTTTCCTTCCGGTTGCTCCCCCGTATCAGACGGGCTCTTCAGCGAGCCATTTCTTGCATACGAGTGAAGAATATATTCCAGTTTCTCCCTGGGCATAACGACACTTTCTTTTTCGCACCCCGAAAAAAGCGGGATCATAAAGCAGATCAAAATGACAAGCAAGCGCCATCTGCCAAGCATAGAAACAGGCTTTCTTTTCACCCTATTCGCCCCCCTTGAAGGATTTGTTCCTTTCAAAGGAGTATATATCATTTCTTTCCCTTTGTCAACTTCCGGGCTTTATATGGCCTCTCCACGGACCCTTTTGGGAATTCTGACCGTCAAAACCAGGTTGTCCGGCTCCTCACTGCGCTCCACCTCCGCCGGGATTCCCGCCAGGCGCATGGTATCCACAGCCTTGGTGACACTGTTGAAAAAGAGGCGGATATCCTTCACCACGTAGACCCGGTGACGCTCGGCAGGGGTGGCATGCTGCCGCTTTATCGCTTCCCCCATGGCTTCCACCAATGCTTCGGCCTGGCTGACGCTCATCCCCTCGGAGGCCATACGGGCAACGGCGTATTTCATTTCGGCCACGCTGGAAAGCCGCAGCAAAGCCCTGGCATGCCGTTCGGTGAGTCCAAGGCGGCGAATCTCGGCAATTATCTTTTTGTCCAGCTTCAAAAGCCGCAGTTTATTGGCAATGGCCGACTGACTTTTCCCCAGGTAGCGGGCGCATTCCTCCTGGGTCAGGCCGTATTCCTCAATCATCCGTCCAAGTCCCGCCGCCACTTCAAAACAATCCAGATCCCGTCGCTGGAGGTTTTCGGTGAGGGCAAGAAGTTCCGCCCTCCGGTGATCGGCTTCCACCACAATGCAGGGAATTTCCTGGAGTCCCGCCCGCAGACAGGCCCGGTAGCGCCGTTCCCCGGCAACAATTTCAAATCTGCCGCCAATTTTCCGCACCGTAATGGGTTGTAAAAGGCCCATGGTATCAATGCTTTTGGCAAGCTCATCCAGGGCATTTTCATCAAACAGCTTCCGGGGTTGATGGTGGGAGGAAAAAATCCGTTCCTGGGCGATCAGGCGGATTTTGGGTTGTTTTTCATACATACGGTATCACTCCCTTTCTTCGTCCCCTATATGATAAAACGGCATTCCTGCCGAATCCAAGTCGATTCGGTCGAAGGAATGCCGTTTTTTATAAATTATTTTCAGCCAAGCTTTTTCTTGACAATTTGTGCGTATTTTCGAGGGTACTTTTCCGACGTATGGGCATTTTTCACGCACTTTTGCAGGAAGAAGGGGGAATACTCCACCCGGCCTGCATAACGGGCGCCCAGGATCTCCACCGTCTTTTTTGCCTCCTCCACCTCGGGAATGGCCTTTTCGGTTTTCCATGCGTAGAACACGCCCCCCACCTTCAGGAAGGGAAGCACCAGTTCCGAAATAATACGCATATCCGAAACCGCCCGGGCGGTGCCTATATCGAAGCTTTCCCGTCCAAGTTTGAGAATTTCCTCCTCCGCCCGGCCTGCAACACCCCGGATGCCCGAAAGCGACAGGGATTCCACCGCTTCGTTGACGAAGGCGATCTTTTTGGCCGTGGAATCCAGCAGGGTACAATCCAGAGGAATTCCCAGCATATCGGCATAGAGCTTCACCGGGATTCCCGGAAAGCCGCCGCCACAGCCCACGTCGATGAGCTTGCCCCCCTGAATGTCCTCCTTGAAGAGCATAATGCTATCGGCAAAGTGGCGCTTTGCAATAAAGTCGGGTTCTTCAATGGCGGTCAGGTTTAAAACCTTATTTTTTTCGCACAGGAGTGTGGAAAACTTTCTGAATTTATCGGCAGTTTCCCCCTCCACGGGACGGAGCCCCGCTTCGGTAAGAACCTGATTGAGAATGTCAATGATCATGGCTTATGCCTTTCCCTGCTCGGTATACAGGAGCAGTACGCTGATATCCGCCGGGCTGACCCCCGAAATCCGGGAGGCTTCTCCGATGGTTTTGGGCTTGGCCGCCGCCAGCTTTTGCCGGGCCTCCAGCCGCAGGGTTGCCATGGACATATAGTCCAGATCGGCGGGCAGGATTCGCTTGGCAAGACGTTTTACCTTGTCCACCTTTTCCCGTTCCCGCTTGATATAGCCCTCGTATTTGACCGCAATTTCCACTTCCTGGGTCACGTCCCGGGGAAGGGTCGGCCGATCGGGATCCACCGCCGCAAGCTCGTCGTAGGTAACACCGGGACGGCGCAGAAGATCGGCAAGCTTCACCCCCTTGTGGACGTTGCCGCCGGTTTTTTCCTCCACTGCTTTGAAGAAATCCTCATCAAAACGGGCTCCGGTTTTTTCCAGGCGCAGGATTTCTTCCTCCACCAGAGCATATTTTTGGAGCATTTCGCTGTAGGTTTCATCCGAAACCAGGCCCAGGTCATGGCCCACTCCCATCAGCCGTTGGTCGGCGTTATCCTGCCGGTTGATCAGACGGTACTCCGAACGGGAGGTCATCATGCGATAGGGTTCGTTGGTTCCCTTGTCGGTCAGGTCGTCAATGAGGGTGCCGATATACCCATCCTCCCGCATGAGAACAAAGGGTTCCCGACCCAGAAGCTTATTTGCGGCGTTGACCCCTGCCACAAAGCCCTGTACCGCCGCTTCCTCATAGCCCGAGCTGCCGTTGAACTGGCCGGCACCGTAAAGACCGGAAATCAGCTTGCTTTCCAGGGTGGGGTAGAGCTCCCGGGGATCCACACAGTCGTATTCGATGGCGTAGGCACTGCGTTGCACGTGGGCGTGCTCCATACCCTCCACCGAATGGAGCATTTGGAGCTGTACCTCCTCCGGCATGGAGGAGGAAAAGCCCTGGATGTAGAGCTCATCGGTATCCAAGCCCATGGGTTCCACAAAGAGCTGGTGACGGTCCTTGTCGGCAAAACGCACCACCTTATCCTCAATGGAGGGGCAATAACGGGGACCGATTCCCTTGATGTTGCCCGAAAAGAGGGGGGAACGATGGAGATTGTCCCGGATGATCTGGTGGGTGGTGGGATTGGTGTAGGTCAGGTGGCAAACCGCCAGATTTTCCTTCTTTTCCTTGGTGGAAAAGGAGAAGGGTTCGATATCCTCATCCCCGGTTTGCACTTCCAGATTGGTGAAATCCACCGTGGAACGATTGATGCGGGGAGGGGTTCCGGTTTTGAATCGCCTGAGGGTATGGCCGGTTTTGGCAAGAGAGGCCGAAAGTCCCTTGCTGGGGAAAAGTCCATCCGGGCCGCTTTCGTAGGAAAGTTCCCCGATGATAATACTGCCTTCCAGGTAGGTACCGGTACAAATAATAGCCGCTTTTACCCCGTAGGTGGCGCCGGTGCGGGTCACAACGCCGGTGACCTTTTCCTCTTCGGTCAGAAGCTCCACCACCTCGGCCTGGACAATATACAAATTTTTCGTTTTTTCCAGAGTTGCCTTCATGCGTTCCCGGTATTTCACCCGGTCGATCTGCCCCCTAAGGGAGTAGACCGCAGGACCCTTGCCCCGGTTAAGCATACGGTATTCGATGCAACAGTCGTCGGCGGCCTTGCCCATTTCGCCCCCCAGGGCATCCAGTTCCCGCACCAGATGACCCTTGGCGGTACCTCCGATGGCAGGATTACAGGGCATGTTGCCAACGCTGTCCAAATTGATGGTAAAGGCAATGGTCCGAAGGCCCATGCGTGCACAAGCCAGAGCCGCTTCGATCCCGGCGTGACCCAGGCCAATGACGGCTATATCGTATGTTCCTGCCTGATATCTTGTGATCTGCATACTTTTGCCCTTCTTCTATCGTTTCTGTTATTTTCCCACGCAAAATTGTTCAAAAATGCGTTGGATCATGTCTTCCTTCACTTCATCTCCCGTGATCTCCCCAAGGATCTCACAGGCCGAGATGACCCCCGACCAAATCACGTCGTCGGTCATCATCCGGCGCTGGTCGGCCACGGTGGCACTCAAAACGTCACTTGTCCGGATGATAACGTCGCTGTGGCGCAGATTGGTCACCAGATCGGCCTCATCCGACCCGGTTTTCAGGCTTTCTTCCAGCTTTTCCAGGAGGTTTTCAACACCATCCCCGGTTTCTGCAGAAATATAAAGGGGTTCCAGTTCAGGAAGGAAATTCTCGTAGCCAAAGGATACACCCTTATCCTGCTTATTGATAACCTTGAAAACCTGCAGATTGGGCCGGTTTTGCATTTCGTTTTCCACAGCCTGTGCGGAAATCTTATCCTCTTCCGAAGGTGCTGTACTGCCGTCAAACAGCATGAGTACCATTTCTGCCCGGGAAAGACTTTCCCGGCTGCGTTCAATGCCGATTCGCTCCACCGGATCGTCGGTTTCCCGGAATCCTGCGGTATCGATAAAGCGCAGGATTCCGTTTTTGAGGGAAATGCTTTCCTCAATGATGTCCCGGGTCGTACCGGCAATGTTGGTAACGATGGCCCGGTCATAGCCCAGAACATAGTTGAGAAGGGTGGATTTTCCGCTGTTGGTGCGGCCCACAATGGCCACAGGGGCCCCTTCCCGGACGATTTTACCATCCAGACAGCCCGCCCGGAGCTTTTTGAGCTCCCGCTCTGCCCGAAGCATCTTTTCTTCCACCACCGTGGGATCGGGGGGTTCCACCCCCTCGTCGGCATAGTCGAGACAAGCCGCATAATGGGTGGCCACGTCCACCAGTTCATCCCGGATGGCCTTGATACGCCGACCGAAGCGCCCCGAAAGATTGGCCGCGGCGGTGCTGACGTAAACCGGGTTTGCCGCATCGATCAGTTCCTCCACCGCTTCGGCGGCGGCAAGATCCATTTTGCCATTGAGGAAAGCCCGTTCGGTAAACTCGCCCCCCCGGGCAAGCCGGCAACCGCTTTCCAAAAGGGCCGAAAGGATTTCCCGAGTGACAACCCGACCCCCATGGCAATAAATTTCAGCGGAATTTTCCCCGGTGTAGGAAGCAGGGGCAAAAAACACGGCACACATACCCTCGTCCACCAACCGGTCTCCATGATAGATTTTACCCATCACCATATCCCGGGGTGCCCGCTCAACAGCTTTTTTGCCGCTTTTCGCATAAAATACCCGATCCAGGCAGAAAAAAGCATCCTTTCCGCTGATGCGGATCACGCCAATGGCGCCTCTCCCTTCGGGGGAGGCAATGGCACAAATGGTATCACGATCCATGATTTTCCTCCGCTGATATCAAAAAAGGGGAATCGACTTACGCCCATTCCCCCATGCGATTTATTTTCTGGAATCTCTTTCTCTTTTATTCTGAGCACCGGCAGGGGCAACGATCACTCTTCTCTGGGGTTCGCTACCGGTAGAGAAGGTGGTGATTCCCTTATAGTCCTGCAGGAAAGCATGCACGACGCGTCTTTCACTGGGCGGCATGGGCTCCAGGGAAACGCTTCTGCCATACTTCAGAACCTTGTCGGCTACCCGCTTGGCCAGCCGTTCCAGCGATTCTTCTCTCTTTTCCCGATAGTTTTCGGTGTCGATATTGACACGAACTCTGTCGGTTTCATTCTTGTTGACCGCAAGATTGGTGATGTACTGGAGAGCATCCAGGTTTTCCCCTCTGCGGCCGATCATCAGACCCATTTCATCGCCGGAAAGGGAGACGTTCAGACGACCCTCTTCCTCTTCCCCGATGGTTACGGCGGCTTCCATCTTCATGAGCTTAAACAGCTCTTCCAGGAAGTCACGAGTCTTGTCCGCCTTGGAATACTCATAAGAAACACGAATTTTTGCCGGAACAGCACCGATTCCCAAAAAGCCGGACTTCGGCTTTTCGATGATTTCCACGCTGACGGTGTCACGATCCATATTCAGTGTTGCAAGGGCTTCTGCCAGAGCATCCTCGATGGTCTTGCCGGACACTTCAATATATTTCTGACTCATTTCAGTTGGGTTTCCTTTCAATCATCATCGTCGTCACTGGCACCTCTTGCCGGACGGCTGAGCTTGTAGGTTTTCTTGGAACTGTTTTGCTTTTTCTTTCCGGATGCGTTCAGTTGCTTCTGGATCTCTCTGTTCTTTTCCATAGCGGCTTCCCGCTGGGCGCGGGTAACTGCTTCTTCTGCCGCTTCTTTTTCTTCCTGTTCCCGTACAATCTTACGCATTTGCAACTGGAGCACGTACTCCTGGGCAATACCCAGAACGTTGTTTGCGATCCAGTAAACGGTCAGGCCGGCGGGAAGGGTGAAACCGATCACCACCGAAAGGAGGGGCATGGTGTAGAGAAGGGACTTGCTGCTGCCATTCATCTGGACCTGTACACCGGTGGTCTTTTCCTGCAGCTTCTGACTGATATAGCTCATCAGATAGGCAGTGACACCCGAAATAATGGGCAAAAGAACAAGTACGTTCCAGGAAAGGGTAGGCTGAACGGTCAAATCCATACCCAGGAAGGTCATATCGATGTAGTAAGGATCGGCCTCAGTCAGGTAGCGCATGATGGGAATCTCGTCCACGATTTTGGAGGAATTCTCCAGCATGGGCTGCAATACGGCGGCAGCTTCACTGTTGTTGGCGATGATTCCCTCGATGATAGCGGTCAATTCCTTGCCCTTGCCAAACACGTAGGTGATGGGCTGACGGATCACCCGGTAAAGACCGATCATGATGGGGAATATCAGAAGCATGGGAAGGCATCCCGACATCGGGCTGATTCCGTTTTTGGTATAAAGCTCCTGGAGGGCCTGGTTGTAGGCGTTTCTGTCATTCTTGTAGCGGGCTTCCAGATCCTTAATTTTGCCCTGGAGGCGCTGCTGGGCAAGCATTCCCTTTTTGCTCTTATACTGAAGGGGATAGAGAATCACCTTCACGATCAGAGAAAAGATAATGATTGCGATACCGTAGTTATTGATCAGCTTCAGAATTGCCCAAAAAACCCATCCAAACGGACGTGCAATCAATGTGCCGAAGATGTCCATTTCTCAGTTGTTTTCTTTTCCACGGAAAAAGAAAACGTTCCTTTCTTTTGTTAGTTGCTGTTTTTTCTACCCCTTTTGGGATAGGTTTCCGGAACCGGGTCGTATCCCCCCGGGCAGAGCGGATGACACCGCAAAATGCGGCGCGTACTCAAAATCACTCCACGAAAAACTCCGAAACGTTGAATCGAAAGGACAGCATATTCCGAACAGGTCGGGATGAACCTGCAACAGGGTCCTTTCATGGGAGAAATATACCTTTGGTAAAAACGGATCAAACCGATCAGAATTCTTTTCATTTGCGAAGCATACCAAGCTTTCCGCAGATCTTCAGCATGGAAGATTCCAATTCGGAAAACTTTGCGTCATATGTACGCTTTCTGCCAACAAAAATTACGTCCTGACCGGGCAAAAAACGATCCTCGTGCAGGCGATAAACCTCCCGAAGGCGACGTTTTACCCGATTGCGCCAAACAGCATTGCCAAGCTTCACACTGACCGCAACGCCGACCCGGTTTTCCCGGCGGCCGTTTCCGCGGCAATAGACCGCTATCACAGGATGTGCAGCGGTCTTGCCTCTGCGATACAATTTACGAAAGTCGTTGCTGTTTTTAAGCCGTACGGTATATTTCATACGCTTAGACAGTGGGAAAATTAAACGCGGTTGAGCTTATATCTGCCCTTGGCACGTCTGCGGGCGAGAACCTTACGGCCGTTGGCGGTGCGCATTCTCTTTCTGAAGCCGCACTCCTTATTGCGCTGCTTTTTCTTAGGCTGGAATGTTCTGAACATTTTGAAATCATCCTTTCGCATTTTTAAAAATGGGGTATGACCCATCTTCTCAAAAGGGCATAGTTATCCCCTCAATGACGCAAAAGAGATTATAAAGCATAAATGACCGTTTTGTCAAGGATTATTTTTGAAATTGGGGTATTTTTTCAAAATTTCTTTTTGATTTTTTCTGAAGCTACCCTTTTTCTCATTTTTTTGATGCTCGTTTCCCCCTTGATTCATAACAAAATATGGTGGTCCGTCCGTCATTTTGGCTTGCTATTTTCGCTATTTTGTGGTACAATAAATCGTATGGTATGCCCCTTGGGAAACCCTCTGTTATCCTTGGGTCCTACAAAGGAAAAATCCACTCAGAAACGGGGAATACGAATTTGAAAACTGTACAGGACATCCTTACAAACCTTCTCAAACTGCTTGAAAGCGAATTATCCCAGGTTACCATCAACATCTGGTTTTCCGAAGCCCGTGCCATTGCGTTCCAGAACAACACCCTTTACATATCGGTTCCTTCCCAGATTACCAAGAACAATATCGAAGAGCGCTACAAGGAAATCATGGAAAACAAGCTCTACGACATGTTTTCCGCCGAAGTACACGTTGTCTTGATGACTCCGGAAGAAGCCGAACTTTTTGGCTCCCAGGAAGAGGAAGGCGGCGAATACAAGGAATTCACCTTCGAACGTTTCGTTGTGGGTCCTTCCAATCGTTTCGCCCACGCCGCAGCCATGGCAGTTGCCGAAAAACCCGCCTATCAGTACAACCCCCTCTACATCTACGGCGACTCGGGTCTTGGCAAAACCCACCTTCTCCGGGCCATCGAAAACGTGATCCGGAAAAACAAGCCTGGTGCCAAAATTGTCTACATCACCGGGGAAGACTTCACCATTGAATTGATTTCCGCCCTGCGCGCCCAGCGCATGGAAGAATTCCGCGCAAAATACCGTAACGCTGACCTGCTTCTTATTGACGATATTCAATTTATTGCCGGTAAAAAGCAGACCGAAGAAGAATTTTTCCACACCTTCAACTACCTTCACGGGGCCAACATCCAGATCGTGGTCACCGCCGACCATCCTCCCAAGGAAATGTATACCCTGGAAAACCGCATTCGTTCCCGGTTTGAAGCGGGACTTTTGGCCGACATTGCCCACCCTGACTACGAAACCCGTATGGCCATCATCAAAAACAAGGCTGACCTTTTGGGACTGGATCTTTCTGAAAAGCTCTGTCAGCACATTGCAAAATCCATCAAGGCTAACATCCGTCAAATCGAAGGTACCGTCAAAAAACTGATGGCAAAACAGAATCTCCTCCACCAGGTCATCGACCTGGATATGGTCAGCGAAGCCATCAAGGACGTCCTCCGGGATGACCCCGGCGTCATGATGACCCCCAATCTGGTGGTAACCGAAGTTTCCAAGTTCTACGGCATTGAACCCGATACCATCCGCTCCACCAGCCGCCGGAAGGAAGCACTGGTTCCCAGGCAGGTGGCCATGTACCTGATTCGTGAAAAGATTGGTCTTTCCCTGCCGGAAATCGGCCGTGAATTCGGAAAAGACCACACCACCGTTATGAATGCCATCCGAAAAGTGGAAGAAATGATGGCAAAAGACCCGGAATTCAAAGCTCAAATCAAGGATTTGTCCTTCGACATTTCCCGGGAAAATTAATCCACAAATCCACAGGACTTTTTCCACAGTGGAAAAGTGGATGTGTGTAATCTCAGGATGTCCACAAAGCAATCCCCACCCCGTTTGATTTATCCCCAGGAAATGCAAACACGGAAATCAGCCTGACAAGCCCGTTTCCATAGCTTTTCCACCATATCCACACCCTCTACTACAACAACAAAATAATAATAACTATATTTGTCTTTATATTCACAAGGAGAGCCTATGAAATTCATTTGCCAGAAGGCCATATTAGCCGAATCCCTGGGTATTGCATCCCGCGCCGTAGCCGCCAAAAACGCCATTCCCGCCCTGGAAGGGATTCTGATCGAATGCACCTACGAAGGACTGACCCTGACTTCCTACAATCTGGAAATCGGCATCATTACCAAGTGCAGCGCCAACGTGGAAGAGGAAGGCAAAACCTGTGTCAATGCCCGTCTCTTCTCCGACATTATCCGCAAGCTTCCCGATGAAAACATCATCTTCGAAACCGAAAACGAAGGAGTTACCCACATCAAGTGCGGTCCCGTCGAATTTTCCATTCCTCTGATCGATCCTGCCGAATTCCCCGAAATTCCCTCCATTGAACAGGAGCTTTCTTTGACCGTTCCCCAGGATACTCTGAAAAACATGATCGAAAAAACCATCTTTGCCACCGCACAAACCGACATCAAACCCATTCTGACCGGGTTATACTTTGACGTAAAAGATGGTATCCTCAATATTGTAGCCATTGACAATTACCGTATGGCCATGCGCCGGGAAAAACTCCTGAATCTGACTGCCGATCAAAAAGATTTCGATTTCATTTTGCCCGGTCCCACCTCCCGCGAAATGGAAAAAATCCTGGAAGACGTGGAAGATCCCGTGGAAATCATCCTTTCCCAAAAGCGTATTTGCTTCAAACTGGAAAAAACCACCGTCATTTCCCGTCTGCTGGAAGGCAAATATTACGATTACACCTCCTTTATCCCCAAAAAAGGACATATCGTTGTTCCCTTTGATCAAAAACGTCTCTCCGACGCTGCCGAACGCGTTTCGCTGATCATCAACGAAAGACTCCGCAACCATGTCCGTTTCTCTCTTTCGGGAAACACCGCCCGGCTCTCCTGCGTTTCCACACTGGGTACCGCAAGCGATGAAATTGATCTTCCCGCAAGCTACGAAAATTTCGAAATCGGATTCAATAACCGCATCTTCCTGGATGCCATTAAGGCCATTGACGAGGCAAATCTTACTCTGGAGCTTTCCAGCCCGGTGTTGCCTTGTGTCGTTCGTCCCGAAAATAACGACAACTACATCCAGATCATCATGCCGGTCCGCTTGAAGAACTAAAGCGGCGAAAGGACCTACACCATGCCGATCCACTCGGTTCAACTGGAAAATTTTCGGAACTTTGAATCCCTTTCCTGTTCCTTCTCCCCCCACGTCAACCTGATTTCCGGAGAGAATGCCCAAGGAAAAACAAATCTGATTGAAGCGCTTTTCTATTTTTCCGCCCAAAAATCCTTCCGGGCACCAAAGGACGAAATTCTGATCCGTCATGACGCCCCTTTTTTCCGAATTTCCGAAACTCTTTTCAACGGAGTCCGGGATTTCACCCTGGAAGTAACCCTGGAACGGGGAAAAAAGAAGCATCTTCTTCTCAACGAAATTCCCCAGAGAAGATCCTCTGACGTAATCGGCATCCTTCCGGTCGTACTTTTCACACCCGATGACCTCTACTTAATCAAAGCGGGGGCTTCCGAAAGACGGCGTCTTCTGGATCTTCCTCTGTGCCAAATTCGTCCCTTTTATTACGAGACCCTTTCTCGTTACAATCGAACCCTTCGCATGAAGCGAGCCCTTTTGAAAGAGGAATATAACGAGAAAAACCGTACGTTATGCGACGCTTATAATGCCGACATGGCCCGTTCCGCATCCGAAATCATTGCCATGAGAAAGAATTTTTGTGATTCCCTTACCCAAAAGGCAAAAATACTTCATGAAGATATTTCGGGAGGACGGGAGGACCTGATCATCCACTATAAGACCATTTCAAAAGCAGATCCTGAAGCTACTCCCAGGGAAAACGAAGATAGAATTTATGCAAGATTCACCGAGCTGATGCATAGCGAATTTGAGGCCGAAACGCCCCTTTCCGGTATCCATAAGGACGACCTGAATATTGGTATCAACGATTTTGCGGCTAAAAATTATGCATCCCAAGGGCAAATGCGCAGCATTGCTCTTTCTCTGAAGCTTGCGGAACGGGATCTGATCGAAATGGAAACCGGACGTCAGCCGGTGTTATTTTTGGATGACGTTCTTTCCGAACTGGATACGGGACGAAAAAATTTCATTCTGAACCATATTCATCGTGGGCAGATTTTCATTACCTGCTGTGACCCGATTACACTTTCAGAGGAAACCGAAGGAAAACAATTTGTGTTCCATAACGGCCAAATCATAAAGGAATGTGAATTTTAATGTACCTGCATATTGGTAATAATATCCTGTGTGACGATCGGGATCTGATCGGTATTTTCGATTTGGATAATCTGACCGCCTCCCGGGAAAGCACCGAATTTCTGGAGCAATACGAAAAAAAGAAAAACCTGGTCAACATTGGCGGCGCCTTTGATCTGCCGAAATCGTTGATCCTGATAAAAAAAGGGGAAAAGGATATTCTTTACATGTCCCCGATTACATCCTCTACCCTTTACAAAAGAAGCAAAAACCCCACGCAAAACCTTCTCTAAAAGACACCAAGGAAAGGCAGCCTGAATCACTATGAGCGAAGAAATTTTGAATACTCCTACCTCGGAGGAAGAGAAAAAAGAATACGGCGCAGATCAAATTCAAATTCTGGAAGGTCTGGAAGCGGTTCGTAAGCGTCCCGGTATGTATATCGGTACCACCTCCATCCGGGGATTACATCATCTTGTTCACGAAATCGTTGACAATGCTGTGGATGAAGCTCTGGCTGGTTTCTGCAACCACATCAAGGTTGATATTCTCCCGGGCGAAATCATCCGGGTAGAAGACAACGGCCGTGGTATCCCCACCGGCAAACACCCCAAAACCGGCACCTCCACCGTGGAAGTGGTATATACCATTCTTCACGCCGGCGGTAAGTTCGGCGGCGACGGCTACAAGGTTTCCGGCGGTTTACATGGCGTTGGTGCTTCGGTTGTAAATGCCCTTTCGGAATGGACCGAGGTTGAGGTGTGTCACGACGGGACCGACCTGATGAAGCAACGCTTCGAACGCGGTGTTCCCTGCTATTCCCTGAAAAAAATCGGGGAACGGGATTATACCGGTACCACTGTAACCTTCAAACCAGACCCTGAAATTTTTGAAGAAACCGTTTTTGAATACGATACCCTGAAAGCCCTTCTTCGGGAAGCGGCCTTCCTGACCGCAGGACTTCGTATTACCCTGACCGACCTTCGCAATCCCGAAGAGGTGGAACAGGACAGCTTCTACTACGAAGGCGGCGTTGCCTCCTTTGTGGAATACCTGAATACCAACAAGACTCCGGTTCACGATAAGGTTATCTTCATGAAGGGAGCCCGGGACGATTCCAGCGTGGAAATCGCCATTCAATACAACGATACCTACAACGAAAATATCCTCTCCTTTGCCAATAACGTCCGCACCACCGAAGGCGGCATGCACGAAACCGGCTTCAAAACCGCATTGACCCGTGTAATCAACGATTACGCCAAGAAAAAGAACTTCATCAAGGATAACGATAAGGTTCTTACCGGCGACGACGTGAGAGAAGGTCTTGCCGCCGTTATCAGTGTAAAACTCCGGGAACCCCAGTTTGAAGGACAGACCAAGACCAAGCTGGGTAACTCCGAAATTCGTACCCTGGTGGATTCCATGGTGCAGGAAAAGCTTTCCGCCTTCCTGGAAGAAAACCCTGTGGTAGGCAAAGCCATTCTGGAAAAGGCGGTATCTGCCGCCAGGGCCCGTGAAGCCGCACGAAAAGCCAAGGAAGCTACCCGCCGCAAGTCGGCTTTGGACAGTGCTTCGCTGCCCGGTAAGCTTGCCGACTGCCAGGACAAAAACCCGGAAAACACCGAAATCTACATCGTCGAGGGTGACTCCGCAGGAGGCAGTGCCAAACAGGGACGTGACCGGAAATATCAGGCCATTCTTCCTCTGTGGGGCAAAATGCTGAACGTGGAAAAGGCCCGGGTGGACCGTATCTTCGGTAACGACCGACTGGCTCCCATCATCACAGCCCTGGGAGCCGGGGTCGGTTCGGAATTTGACGTGGAAAAGGTTCGTTACCATAAGGTTATCATCATGGCGGATGCCGACGTGGACGGCAGCCACATCCGTTGTCTGCTTTTGACCTTCTTCTTCCGGTTCATGAAGCCATTGATCGAAGCTGGTTACGTCTACATTGCCCAACCTCCCCTTTACAAGATCCAAAAGGGTAAGCTTCCTCCCCGCTACGCCTTTGACGAAAAGGCCATGCAGGAAATTGTGGAAGAACTGGGCGGTGTTCCTGAAGACGGTATTCAGCGCTACAAGGGTCTTGGTGAAATGAACCCCGAACAGCTTTGGGAAACCACCATGGATCCTGCCAACCGGACCATCCTGAAGGTGGAAATGGCCGATGCGGCCGCCGCTGACGAAGCCTTTACCCTCCTGATGGGGGATATGGTTGGTCCCAGACGGGAATACATCGAAAAACACGCAAAATATGTCACAAACCTCGATATTTAAGAGGAGATCATAGAAAATGGACAACATCTTTGAAAATCAAAAAATTGTCCCGGTAGACATAGAAAAGGAAGTTCGCAAGTCCTTCCTGGAATATGCCATGTCGGTTATCGTCAGCCGTGCGCTTCCTGACGTGCGGGATGGTTTGAAGCCGATTCACAGAAGAATCCTTTTCACCATGTATAACAATAACCTGCTTCCCGAACGGGCCTACCGGAAATCTGCCTCCACCGTCGGTGACGTTATGGGTAACTACCACCCCCACGGTGACGCGGCGGTTTACGATGCCCTGGTTCGTCTGGCCCAGGACTTCTCCATGCGCTATCCTCTGGTGGATGGCCATGGCAATTTCGGTTCGGTGGACGGGGACCCCCCTGCCGCCCAGCGTTATACCGAAGCCAAAATGACCAAGCTGTCGGTGGAAATGCTCACCGATATTGAAAAAGATACCGTGGACTTCATGCCCAACTACGATAACCGTCTGACCGAGCCCACCGTGCTCCCCAGCCGGTTCCCCAACCTGTTGGTGAATGGTTCTATGGGAATTGCGGTTGGTATGGCTACCAACATTCCGCCCCACAACCTGCGTGAAGTTATTGATGCTTCTCTTTATATGATCGACCACCCCGATGCGGATATGGACGAGCTGATGCAGTTTGTGAAGGGTCCTGACTTCCCCACCGGCGCCATTATCATGGGCCGTTCGGGTATCCGGGCCGCCTACGCCACCGGACGTGGTACCATCCGCATCCGTTCCAAGGCAGAAATCGAAGAATACAACAACGGACGCTACCGCATTGCCATCACCGAAATTCCTTATATGGTCAACAAGGCCCGTCTTGTGGAGCACATTGCCGATCTGCACAAGGAAAAGAAGATCGAAGGCATTACCGATCTGCGGGACGAATCCGACCGTCAGGGTATGAGAGTCGTTGTGGAGCTTCGCCGGGACGCCAATCCCCAGGTGATTTTGAACCAGCTTTACAGCTACACCGAGCTCCAGTCCAATTTCTCGGTGAACCTGATCGCCCTGGTAAACAACCAGCCAAAGACCCTGTCCCTTCGGGATTGCATTTATCATTACGTACGTCATCAGCGGGACGTGACCTATCGCCGCACCCGTTACAATCTGCGCCGTGCTTTGGAACGGGCCCACATTCGGGAAGGCTTGAAGATTGCCGTGGACAACATCGACAAGGTGGTCCACATCATCCGCACCAGCCGTAACGAAGCCGAAGCAAAGGCTCGCTTGATGGAAGAATTCAAGGAATACGAAGTCCTGAACATGTTGAAGGTAACGGGCGAATATTCCGAGGATGAACCCGACATGGTGAAGGGTCTTACCGACGTGCAGGCCCAGGCCATTGTCAATATGCGCCTCGGTCAGCTGACCAACCTGGCCGCCGAGGATCTGCTGGCGGAATACAACGACCTGATGGCAAAAATTGCCGAATACAAGGTTCTCCTTTCCTCCGATGAAAACATTTACGCCGTCGTAAAGAAGGAACTGACCGCTATCCGGGATAAGTATGGCGACGAACGCCGCACCGCCATCGAAGCGGTGGAGGACGATCTGGATATCGAAGACCTGATCAAGGAAGAAGATAACGTATTCACCATGACCCGTCTTGGTTACATCAAGCGTCTTCCGGTGAGCACCTACAAACAGCAAAAGCGCGGCGGCCGCGGTATTACCGGTCTTTCCACCAGAGAAGAAGACGTGGTAGAAAAGATTTTCGTTTCTTCTACCCACGATTACATTCTGTTCTTTACCAATACCGGTCGGATGTATCGCCTGAAGGGGTATCAGATTCCCGAAGGCGGCAGAACCGCCAGAGGTGCCAATATCGTCAACTACCTGCAGTTGACCGGTGACGAACGTGTCACTGCCGGTCTTTCTATCCGGGACTACGATGAGCGTTATCTCTTCCTGGTAACCCGCCAGGGTGTGGTAAAGCGTACCAAGCTTTCCGACCTGGATACCACCCGCAAGGCCGGTATCCGTGCGTTGATGCTGAACGAGGGAGACGAGCTGGTTTCCAGCTTCATCACCTCGGGTGATGATACCGTGATCCTGTGCTCCAGAAAGGGCCGAGCTGTACGCTTCCACGAGGATACCGTTCGTTGCATGGGCAGAACCGCCGTTGGTGTCATCGGCATGAAGCTTGAGGATGGGGACGAGATCATCAGCGCCGCCGCCACCCCCGAAGGGTCCGTGGTTTTGACGGTAACCGAAAAGGGTTACGGCAAGAAGACCCCCATTGAAGAGTTCACCCTCCACGGAAGAGGCGGTAAGGGTATGATTCTCCATGACATCACCGAAAAGACCGGTGAAATCGCAGGGGTCATCATTCCCCAGGAAAAGGAAGAGGATATCCTGATCATTTCCAGCTCGGGTATCATCATCCGCACCGAAATCGCCGATATCCGTACCTGCGGCCGCTCCTCCCAGGGTGTTATCCTGATGAGAGCCCAGGAAAACGAAAAAATCATTTCTATTGCCGCCGCCGAACGGGAAGCCGAGGAAGAAAATCCTGTGGATGAAGCTTCCGTTGAGGAATAAGTCGGCATGAGAAAGGTCACCATTTACACCGATGGAGCCTGTTCCGGAAATCCGGGACCGGGTGGTTACGGCGCCATTCTGATCGACGTGGAGAGCGGAAAAAAGCTCGAAATCGCAGGAGGAGATGCCAACACCACCAACAACCGGATGGAACTGATGGGTGTCATCGAAGCATTGTCCCTTTTGAAAATGCCCTGCGACGTGACTCTTTACACCGATTCCAAGTACGTGGTGGATGCCATGAAGCTTGGATGGGCAAAGAAGTGGCAGAAAAATAACTGGATGCGCAACAAAACCGATCGCGCCAAAAATCCGGAGCTTTGGGAAAAACTCCTGTCCCTGTGTGATATTCATCACGTAACCTTTTCCTGGGTCAAGGGACATGCGGACAATCCCATGAACAACCGCTGTGACGAAATGGCGGTGCAAAAAAGCAAAGAATATTCCACAAAAGCATAAACGGAAAAAGGCGTGCAAGAGAATCTTCGCACGCCTTTTTGATCATCTTCCCTCTTGGGGAGGAGGAAAGGATATACCATGGAAAAAATTACACTACCCAATGGGGTCCGGTTGGTTTACGAAAAGACCGATTTTATCCGAAGCATGACATTTGGCATTTGGGTCGGTACCGGAAGCCGATTTGAAGAAAAAAAGGAATCGGGGATTTCTCATTTTATTGAGCATATGCTTTTCAAAGGGACGAAGCACCACAGCTGTGCCGCCCTTTCGGAGGCGTTTGACGCACTCGGAGGACAATCCAACGCCTACACCACCAAGGAACTGACCGCCTTTTACGTAAAGGCTCTGGACAGCAAAATGCTGGAAGCCGCCGGTCTTATTACCGAGATGGTGATGGAACCTCTGATGGCGGAAAGCGATGTGCAAAGCGAACGGGGGGTTATTCTGGAAGAAATCGGCATGTACGAGGACGATCCGGAGGACCTGGCCATTGAAAAGCTCAATGAGGCCGTTTACCCCAGGTCTCCCCTGGGGATGCCCATTCTGGGAACAAAAAAATCCCTGACGGGTATTGGCCGGGAAGAAATGTTGGGGTATTTACATAAGCATTACAGCGGAGAAAACGTAGTTGCCGCAATTTCCGGAAACTTTGATGAGAAAAATCTGCAGGTGTTGTGCGACCTGCTTTCCACCTTGCCCATCGGCAAGCGGGAGGTGGTGGAACCGGGAATCTACGTGCCGACAATCTATCTCAAAAAGAAAAAGTATGAGCAAAACCATCTTGGTTTCCTTTACCCCGCCTATTCGGTGAAGGATGATCGAAAATATGCGGCGGCGGTTCTTTCTACCATTTTGGGCGGCGGGGCATCCTCCCGTTTATTCCAAAGGATGCGGGACAAAGAAGGCCTTTGCTATTCGGTGTATTCTTATTCTGCCAGTTCTTTAGCAGAGGGTTTGTTTGGTATGTACACCGCAACCGGCAAGGAAACCGAGGAAAAAGCCATCGGTGCCATGCTGGAAGAAATCGAAAAGATTAAGCAGGATGGAGTCAGTGAAGAAGAACTGTTCCGGGCAAAGGAAAAAATCAAGACCAACATCCTTTTGGGACTGGAATCCACCGGAAGCCGGGCTTCCATGATGGCCCGAAACGAGCTGTTTTTTGGCCGGATTCCCGATTATCAGGAAATTGTAGATGCCTACGAATGTCTGACCCGGGAGGATATTCAAAATGCGGCCTGTGATATTTTCAAGTCGGATGTGCTTTCCTTCTCGGCGGTAGGCCGGATCGAAAAGGAAGAAACCTATAATCGGATGCTTGGGAGGTAATCATGTACGGATTTTATGCTATGATGGGAAGAATGCGTCACATCCGGCGGTGGAGTCTGATGCGGTCCAACGTAAGTGAAAACGTATGCGAACACTCTTTTGACACGGCGGTGATTGCCCATGCCATGGCGGAAATTGGAAATCGCTTCTTTGGAAAGCACCTTGACGTGGGTAAAATTACCATGGCGGCTCTTTATCATGACGCCAGCGAGGTGATGACCGGGGATATGCCCACTCCTGTGAAATACAAAAATGAAGCGCTACGGGAAAGCTATGGTAAAATTGAATCCGAAAGCCGGGAAAACCTGCTTGCCATGCTGCCGGAGGATTTGATGGATGCTTACCGTCCCCTGGTATGTATGGAAGAGGAATCCCCGGAAGAATATCGGTACGTGAAAGCAGCTGACAAGATATCGGCATATATCAAATGCATGGAGGAAACCGCCAGCGGAAATCGTGAATTTACGTCGGCTGAGGAGCAGACCAGAAAAGCGGTATATGATATGCATTTTGATGAGGCAGATTATTTTATGAAGCATTTCCTGGATGGGTACCGCAAAAACCTGGATGAACTGACCCATTCCTGAATCACTTATCCACAGGCTGTAGATAAGTGAAAGGGTGGAAAAGTTTTGAAGTATTTCCAGATAATCCCTTATTTTTCGACATTTCATTGGTGTTTTATGGGGTGTAACCCTGTAAAAACAGGTGGCGAACAAGGGTTTTCCACAAATGAACATGGTTATCAACAGGGTTTTACACAGTTTCTGTGGATTTCAAAAATGAAGGAAGACCGAATTTTTTATTCGGTCTTCCTTCATTTTTGATGAAAATCAATAGTCCATATGATAGGTACAAAGGATTGCCAAGGGGCAGGAATCACACTTTGGGCCACGGGCGGTACAGTATTCCCTGCCAAACAAAACCAAACGATGACAAAAATCGTTGGAACGATCGGGAGGAAGAATTTCCTTCAGACCAAGCTCCGCCTTATAGGGATCGGTGGTCTTAATGAATCCGAGACGATTGCAAATGCGGATGCAATGAGTATCACAAACCACGGCAGGTTTGCCATATACATCCCCAAGAATCAGGTTGGCGGTTTTTCGACCTACGCCGGGGAGGGTGAGAAGATCCTCCATATTGTCGGGAACTACACCATTAAATTGATCCCGGATCATTTGGCAACAATCCTTTAGATTTTGTGCTTTTACCTTGAAAAGGCCGCAGGGACGAACGATGTTTTCTACTGCTTCAATGGGGGCATCCGCCAGGGAATCCAGGGTGGGAAAGGCTTCAAAAAGCTCCTTTGTAACAAGATTTACCCGGGCATCGGTACATTGGGCGGAAAGACGAACGGCGCACAGGAGTTGCCATGGCTCCTTGGCAATGAGGGAGCATACGGCATCTGGGTAAGCTGCTTCCAACGCATCCAAAACGGAAACAGCAAAATCTTTACGACTCATGACGGTTTTACACTCTTTCTTCCAAAGGAATGTATTCGTTTTCGCTAAACAGCGACTTGTAAGCAGGACGGATGATACGATTTTGGGTCAAAACTTCCTCGATGCGGTGGGCGGACCAGCCAACGATACGGGAAATGGCAAAAATCGGGGTATAAACTTCCGAAGGAATGCCGAGCATCTGATAAACAAAGCCGGAATACAGGTCCACGTTGGCGCAGATGGGTTTGGTGTCACCCTTGATTTCAGCGAAGATTTCAGGGGTCATACGTTCAATATTCCGGTAAATATTGAATTCATCCCAGAGCCCCTTCTTTTCAGCCAGAGCTTCGGCATTTTTACGCAGGATTTGAGCACGGGGGTCCGAAAGGGTGTAGATGGCATGACCCATGCCGTAGATCAAACCACTGCCGTCCCCTGCTTCCTTGCGAAGGACCTTCACCAGATAATCCTTCAGGGCATTCTCGTCGTAGGGGTTATCTACCGAGGCCTTAAAACGGTCCACCATGTCTAAAACCTTCAGGTTGGCACCGCCGTGGCGGAAGCCCTTCAGGGAGCCAACCGCCGCCGAAATAGCAGAATAAGTGTCGGTACCGGCGCTGGAGAGGGTACGGCAAGTAAAAGCGGAGTTGTTACCGCCGCCGTGCTCGGCGTGGAGAACCAGGCAAATATCCACCAGGTGAGCCTCTTCTTCGGTAAAGGCTTTATCACTGCGCAAAAGACGAAGCAGATTCTGGGCGGAATTCAGGGTGGTTTTGGGGTTATGGATATGCATGCTCTTGTTATCATACTCGTGGCGTTTCACCTGGTAAGCATGGGCAACAATGATGGGGAAGCGGGCGATCAACTCCAGGGATTGGCGCACAATGTTGGAAGGAGAGAGATCATCGGGAGTATCGTCGTAGGAATACATGGCCAAAACCGAACGGGCCAACTTGTTCATGATATCTCTGGAAGGAGCCTTGATAATCATATCCTCGGTAAAATACCGGGGAAGCTCCCGGGAATCGTTCAAAAGCAAAAGGAACTGCTCCAAATCGTCCTTGGAGGGGAGCTTACCGAAAAGAAGCAGATAGGCGGTTTCCTCAAAGCCATAACGTCCGTCTTTGGAAAAACCGTCGATGAGGTGTTCCACGTCATAGCCCCGGTAAAAAAGGCGGCCCTTTGCAGGAACACGCACGCCATCCACCATTTCGTAACCATGTACGTCACCGATTTTCGTCACACCGGCCATAACGCCGGTGCCGTCGGCGTTGCGAAGCCCCCGTTTGACTCCGTAACGGATGTAATCGGAGGAATCAATGGCGGAATATTCCGGCAGGGAGGCGCATACGGTATCAATATATTCACGGAATTTACTGTTGGGCATAGGGTCACCTCGTATATGAATCAAAAAATCAAATCGCCTTCACAGTATAACAGATTTTAAATTGTTTGTCAATGTGGCAACCTGTAAAATGCAGGAAGCAAAAAACAATCTTGCATAATGGAGAATGACGAATGAAAAAGCCGATTGTTTCTCTTTTGCTTTGTATTCTATGTTTTTTGATCCCGGTTTGGGTTCTTTCGGTGGTGGAGGATCCAATGGAAGAAGAAGAAAAAGCAGAGATTCCAAGGGACGAGGACTTGATTGAGGTGTTGTTTTCCGATGAGATAAAGACTATGACCATAGAGAAGTATCTGGTTGGGACTCTCTCCGCCGAAATGCCTGCCAGCTATCCGGAGGAAGCCTTAAAAGCCCAGGCCATTGCCGCAAGAAGTAATCTGCTTTACAAAATGGAGTTGCGGGATCGGTATCCCCAACAGGCGAGTCACAAGGATGCCGATATTTGTGCCGATTATGCCCACTGTCAGGCCTTTGCCACAGAGGAAGAGCAAAAGGAGAAGTGGGGAGAAAAGTATGAAGAAAAGCATGCCAAAATGGCGAAGGCGGTAACCGATACACAAAACGTCTTTCTGACCTATGAAGGACGACCGGTTTCTGCCCTGTTTCATGCCATTTCCTCCGGAAAAACCGAATCGGCGGCCGACGTTTGGGGAGGAAACGGTATCCCCTATTTGATTTCGGTGGAAAGCGAGTGGGATAAAGGCTCCGATGGATATGAATCGGTGACTACCTTGACTCTTGAGGAAGCAAAATCGGTCATTCTTGAAGCATATCCGGGTACAGCAATGCCGGATATGCCGGATCAATGGGTGACGGAACTGGTAAAAAGCGGATCGGGGGGATGGATGAAGCTGAAGTTATGGGGGAAAGAATTGTCCGGGCGGGAATTCCGAAACCTCTTTTCCCTTCGCTCCACC
>JAFYNU010000232.1 GCA_017547975.1 Clostridia bacterium | reverse complement strand
GCTTCTTTTCCAGGATGTTAAGCAGGCGGTCGGTCATTTCCACCAGGCGCACCAGGTATGCCTCATGGGACATGTACCACTCCCGGTCCCAGTGGGTGTTGGAAATCAGGTGGATGGTGTAACGCTTTTCGCTCATGGTCGGTCCTCCTTATGGTGTGGTAATATATGATGTGATTTATTGAATATGAAGCCAACGCTTTGCGTTTTGGTAAAAGATTTTTTCCTCCCGTTCGCTTCCCAGGTTCAGCTTTTGGACAAGCTCCACCACGTCGGCGGGATGCCACATGGGGAAATCGGAACCAAAGAGGATTCGGTCGTAGCCCAGGATGTCCATCTGGGTCCTGGCCTCCTCCGGGGAAAGCATTTCCAGCGAGCTGGAACAGTCAAAAATAACGTTTTCGCAGGTTTTGAGCATTCTGGCTTCCTCCCAGGCGTGGTAGCCGCCTAAGTGAGCCGCCATGCAAAGGAGAGCGGGGACCTCATTTGCCACCCGGAAAAGCCGGGCGGGGGAGGAATAATCGTAGCGGTCGTCCCCCATGTGGAACAGGATGGGAAGATCCTTTTCTGCGGCGTAATGGTACACCGGGAGCATGCGGGGGTCGTCGATGTTGAGCTTCTGAAAATCGGGGTGAAGCTTGATGCCGTGGAGTCCCATTTCCACCATGCGGTCAATCTCAGCACATAGCTCATTTTCCGAAAGATCCTGGTGCAGGGTGCCAAATCCGTAGAAAAAGCCATCGGCAGCCGCCACCGAAGCGTGGATAAAATCATTGATGGCGTGGGTTTGCTCCGCCTTGGTGGCGGTGGAACAAACCAAACAGCCGACAAGACCAAGGGCGTCGGCTTCCTCCCGGAGCTTTTCGGGGGAACCCACCTGGGCCATGGAAATGTCGTAGAAAGCGCCGATGGAGGCTGTGGCCTTTTCGGCGATTTTCAGGGGGAAAATGTGGCAATGAGCATCGAAGATCTTGGGCGTATTCATTGGGGGTCCTTTCAGTTGTATAGATTCAGATTGTCGTATCCCAAATCGGCGTAGGATACCAGCTTGTCGGTGCCGTCGTAAAGGACCGAAGCCTGCACGGCGGCGGAGGTGTAGCGGATCAGGAAGTGGTCCTCCCGGGGAATGATCTGGGCCCGGGAAATGGCCTGGATTTCGGCCGTCAATTCATCCGGATCGGCTTCCTTGTACATCCGTTCCAGCAGAGCTTCCCGGTAATTGAAATTCGGCTGGAACAGGTCGGTTACCGGAATGTTTTCGGCGGTGATGGCATCGAATACGTAGATTCGGTCGGATTGGTAGCTGTTCATACCGGAATAAACCTCTTCGGTGGAGCGGATCACCATAAAATGTCCCACCCGCTCGGCGTAGTAACAACAGTTGTAAAATTCATTCCCGCTGCCGGTGGCCTGGAGCTCAATATCCTCCAAAACCGGAGCCAGGTGCTTGACCCGCTCCTCCACTTCCTGGCTGGCGAATTGGGTGGGCATGGATACCAGAACCTGAATTTCCATGCCGTTGACGGTCTTTTTGTGGTTTTCCACGATCTCGGAGGGGTAGGAGATCAGGTGCCGCACGTCGCTGACCGACTGGTAGCGGGTTAGGTCGGCTTCCCGGTCGAAAATGGTCAGGTGATTGAAAAGGAGGCTGTCGTATTCGATACGGATGGTACCGGTTTCGGCGGGGTCGGTGACAAATTCCGGAAGAGCATTGCCCACGTACAGGGTAATCCCCTGGGCGTCGAACAGGAAGGGGGTATCCTTATCCAAACCGCCGAAGGGGGCGGCAAGACGATACTGATCCAGATTGGCAAGAATCCGACCCTCCAGTTCCTTCAAAACGTCAATTTTTCCATCAAACAGGTCGGAAAGCGTCAGTGTTTTCCCGTTGATCAGGTTGTAATTCAGGGGCATCGATTCGGTCAGGGTGACGTTTCCGGGGGAGATGGAGTAGGTACAATATTTTGTTAAAAGCAGGCACAAAAGGTTGCCGGCGTTGAATACGGGGGTAACGTCAATGCTGGTTTCTATGGGTGCGATACCCTTTTCCACCAGTTGATAGCCGCCCCATCCCACCTGGCGGTCGGCGGTGGCAAAGGCCTTAATCGCAAGATTGATGCTGTCCTCGATTTCCAGCATGGCATCCGAATCCAGCATGCCGGAAAGGGTGACCAGGGGTACGTCAGCGCCGGAGACGCTGACGGTAAGACCGTTTACGGTGTAATAGGAAGGGGTCACAGCATAGCCATCTTCCTTTTTGTGGCAGGAGCAAAGGCAAAGGAGAATGGCAATGGTCAGAAGGAGGCTTATAAATCTCTTAGGAAACCGGAACATAGCCTACCTCCTTCAACGCATCCTGACCGTCATCCGAAAGAAGCCAATCCACAATGACCCGTTCGGCGCTTCCGGTGCGGCTGTCTGACCGGATCACAGCGTATATTTCATAAGTCAG
The DNA here is from genome assembly GCA_017547975.1 of Clostridia bacterium. GTDB lineage: Bacteria > Bacillota > Clostridia > Oscillospirales > QAMX01 > RUG11797. The sequence continues at coordinate 5,969 of JAFYNU010000232.1, read as the reverse complement.
GTTATATTTGCCGTTTTGCATATTTTTCAGACTGGGTTCTGCACCCTCCACCGATACCAGACGGATTCCGTTTTGCTCTTCGGTACCGGCAAAGTAGTATCGACTGCCGTAAAAAATGGAACCCGGAGTATTTTCATAAGGGGCCAGCTTTGCCAGGGAGTTCTCGTTGCTCAGGGAGAAAAGCAGCGGGTCACCGCTTACGTTGGTCACCAGCGAAAGGGGAGCTTCCCCAAAGGGGGTACCGTGCATGACCTTTTCGGCAAGCAGGGCGCGGTAAGGATCTCCCTCCGGCCGCTGATAGGCGACGATATTCTCGTTGTCGCCGCTCAGGCTTCGCCAATCGGTGATGGTGCCGGCATAGATCCCGGTAATCTCTGTCATGGTCAGGCTCCGCACCGGATTTTTCTCATGGGTGATAAAAACCAGGGCATCTTTGGCAATGGGAGTTACCTCCAGGGTGATTCCGGAAGCTTTGGCGGCTGCCAGAGTGGCTTCATCCGGTGCCTCGGTGGAAAATACCAACTGGCAGACTCCGGCCAAAAGCTCCTCGTATCCCGAAGCGTGGCCCAAAAGGCGAGTGTAGCCCCGGGCTTCCTCGGCGGAAATGCCGGTCAGGGAGCACATGGCTTCGGTGGCAATGCGGGAGGCAATCACGTCCCCCCGGCAGATGGGGTATTGGTCGGCGGTCAAATGGATATCCTCCTTGCCGCAGGCGGAAAACAACAGGATCAATATGAATAAAATGGGGATGAGCTTAATTTTACGCATCCTTTCACCCTTTCCTATGGTGTGGAATTCTTCTTTGAATGGGGAAGAAACCCGCAAAGATCGATGGCGCTTATACCTCTTTATTATAGCAAACCACCCACCATGATGCAAGCAATTTTAAAAAACCGCTCCGCCCAATTTGGGCAGAGCGGCTGTTGTTTGGTTAAAAAGCGGTGACGGGAATCCCTAAGGACGCAAAAGGAAGGGTGTTTTTGTTCAGGGGTTGCTTTTCGTCGAAAGCAGGAACGTACGCCCTGCCAACCGACCGGTATTTGGCCCCGGTCATGACGTTGTAGGGAATCAATTCCACCCGAATCTTGGCTTTGGAGTTCTTCAAAAATCCGGCGATAGCCAAAAGGTTTTCATCCCGATCGGTAACGCCGGGGATCAGGGGAATCCGCAGGGTGAATTTCTCCCGATTCTCCATCAGCCAGGCGATATTTTCCAGGATCAGGTCGTTGGGACGGCCTGTCCAGCGAAGGTGTTCCTCCGGGGAAAAGAGCTTCAGGTCGATGAAAATATCATGGAGCCACCCGCAGGCGCTTTGGAATACCTCCGGGGCAACGTAGCCGCAGGTTTCCACTGCGGTGGAGATGCCGGGAAGAAGTTTTGCCACCTCCCGCAGGAAGGGCTCCTGCATCAGGGGTTCCCCACCGGAGAAGGTGACGCCTCCGAATTCCAGGAACTCCCGCTGAGCCAAAAGCTTTCGGGCCAGGGCTTCCGGGGTGTAGTCGGTCCCCGCCACCTTCACAAAATTGCCGGGGCAAACGTGAAGGCAGGTGCCGAAGGGCTGGCAATCGGGGTGGTCGCAGGGGATACGGCAAAGGCCGCAGTCCCGGCATTGGGACAGATTGCGAAAAAGCTCCGGCGAAAACCCGATTCCCTCCGGGTTGTGGCACCAGGCGCAGGAAAGGGGGCACCCCTTCATGAATACCGTGGTGCGAAGACCGAACCCGTCGTGCAGACCAAATTCCTTGATGTCAAAGACCCGACCGGTCATTGTTCAAACTCCTGGCGGGCGATCAGATGATCCTGATAAGCCTTGTCCAGCTCCACGAAGTAGGCGCTCCAGCCCCAGATCCGAACGATCAGATTCCGGTAGTTTTCGGGATGTTCCTGGGCGTCCAGGAGCCGTTCCCGGTTCACCGAGTTCAGCTGCAGCTGGTGGCCGCCCTTGTCGATGAAGAGCTTCACAAGCTTTGCCACCTGCTCAATGCCCTCGTCGGTGCGGAACACGGTGGAGTGGAATTCCATGGTCAGGGGGCCGCCGTTGATGACCCGGTTCACCGGTCCGTGGGTGAAGGACTGGATCACCGAGAAGGGCCCCTTGGATTTGGCGTAAAGGCTGGGGGAATAGTTGGTGCCAAAGGCTTCGCCCTTGCGGCGGCCATCGGGGGAGGCATCCAGTTCTTCTGCATGACGCAGATAGAACATGGCGGAGCCGGTACCGGCGCGCCATACGCCGCCCCGTTCGTTTTTCTCGCCCTCCAGGCTGTCGGCAAACCAATTCATCAGGGTTGCGGCAAGGTTATCCACGTGCTCATCGTGATCCCCCATTTTGGGGGTTTCAAACCGACACTTGTGGAGCAGGGTATCCTGCCCGGCAAAGTCGTTTTGCATGGCATCCAGAATTTCTTCCTTGGAGACCGAACCGTCACCGAATACGTAACGGCGAAGCACCTCTAAGGAATCGGCGGCGGTGGCAAGACCGGTGCCGTGGATGCCGAAGTTGTTGTAGCGGCTGCCCTTGCCAATGTCCCGGGCCCGGGCTACGCACCCGTCCATCAGTACCGAATAGAAGGGAGCGGGTACGATGTAGAGATCCTTTACGGTGTCCCGGATGGCCTTGGTTTCGGCAAAAAGGGTGAGACGCAGTTTTTCAAGGAAATCCTCGAAGGAGGCACTTTCCATCAGGTGCTCATAGGCGGCCTTCTGGAATACCTTGGGGTAGGAAAGAGCACCGATGTTGGGGATGTCGGCGGCCACACCTGGGATGATGAATTCCCAGCAGGCGGCAACCGTGTAATTCCGGGCATCCTTTTCGGAATAGCCCAAACGCATCAGGCCGGGAATGACCACGTCGTCGTTGGAATACTGGGGAAAACCCAGCCCGGCTTTGGTCAGGTGGGTGGCCTCCAGGTACTGGTTGAAGGGGGATTTGGAGGAGACCCGCAGGTTGATCTTGGGGTCAATGAGCTTGAGCTCGTAGCAGGTTTGGAGGCACATCCCGGAAAGCAGGTTGTAGCTGTCTTCTCCGTCCTCGTTTACCCCGCCCAGCATCATGGACTGACCGTTGTCGCCCAGCTGTACGCCGATGTACTGGTCACTGTCCCAGTTGAAGCTCAGGAAGAAATCTTCCAGAAGTTCCTCGGCCTCGGTTTTTGTGATACGTCCCTCATCCAGGTCGGCCTTCAGGTAGGGGTAGGCAAACTGGTCGAACCGACCGATGGTGTTGTGGTATTCTCCTTCGGCCCACAGGGAGTAATGGAGAATACGGAAGAACTGCAGACATTCCCGGAAGGTGGTGGCTCCCTTGTGGGGCACTACCCGCAGAGTGGCAGCGATGTCGGTAAGGCCCACTTCCTCGGCGGCGGCAAGATACCGGTCGGCAAGGGTCAGCACGGTGCCCATGGAACAAATGGCCGATTCCAGGAAGGAAATGCCTTCCGCGTCGTTTTCGGCTTTGGCAATTTCCAAACGGGTCTTGGCTTCTTCCAATCTGGCATCCAGCCCCAGGGAGATGGTTGCGGCATAGTCGGCGCACATGTTGGAAAGATAGCCAAGTTCGTGGATGAAGTGCCTGGCGGTAATCTCTGCCCACTCGGCGTCGGTGTAAATACCAGGCAGACCGGTGACGGTGCGGATGAAGGCAATCTTCTGTCCCGGAAGGAAAACCGGGGTTTCCTGGGCAAAAAGTTGGGCAAGGCGGATGGCCATGCGCTTTTCGGCAGGAACCTTCGGGTCGGTGAAGGCCGACTCGTTTGCCTTGTCGAAGGGCTTGCGGTAAGCGTGATGCTTTTTGGCAAGCAGAATCTCGTAAAGTTCGGTGTTATACATGACGTTCTCCTGTGGTTTAGAGCTTAGCGATGATCATGTCGTCAATGGCGTCACGAACCTTCTGCATGGTGGCGCTGTCGTTGGCACAGTTCATGAAATTCAGTTCGCCCATGACCGATTCGATGGCGGCAACCACCGCTTCCTTGCCGTAGTAGCTTTCGGCCAGTTTCATCACCCGCATGTCGTCGATGCCCTGCTTGAGGGCTTTGATGCGGATGGATTCCAGGGGGGTACCGTCCTGGGCGGGGTACACCACGTGGGCGTCGCCGCCGCAGCACCAGTAGCCCGCCACCGCATTGATGAAGGGGTTTACGGCATCGTAGGAGTGGCAGTTATTATAGAAGTTGTAGCCCCAATGGAGGAAGCCCTCAATGCCGTACTTGTACATCTGCATACCGATGGAACGGGTACGGGCCAGGGACATGGCCATCAGGCGGTTGCTGGCCTTGATCCAGGGACCGCAGCAGTAGTAGGTCCAGCGTTCCTTGATGTCTTCGGGCATAAAGCTTTCAATGGCACCGGTGCTGGGTACGGGAATTTCGCACAGACCTTCCTGGTAAAATTCCACTTCGCTCAGGGCGTCCAGGAGCTTCCAACCCTTTAGAATATCGGCAACGTTCTGCTTGTTGGTTTTGTATTGGGCCAGATGCTGGGCTTGGGGTTCGTCAGAAATGTGGAAGTAGGTGCGTTCCTTGTCCCCTCTGGCTTCCAGATGGGCGGTCAGCTCGGTCAGGAAAGCCCGGATGAAGGTGACGTATTCCTCTCCGGAGGCGGAATCGTCCCAGCCGAAGAGCTTTTTGTATTCCCCGTCCACGGTTGCCATGACCTTGGGGGCGGCGTAGGCGCCCCACTGGGTGAACAGGTGGCTGATTTCGATGTACTTGACGCCCTGGCGGTTGAGCATGTCGATCCAGCGGTCCAGCAGAGCAAAATCGAAGGAGTAGACGCCCTTTTCCCGGGTTACCTTTACAAGCTGGGTGGTGGTGCGTTCCCAACCGATGCCGGTGTCAAGGGGAGGGGTGAATACCGGGGTCAGGATCATATTGATGCCGTTGCGGACGGCGGTTTTTACGAAGTTTTCGCAAATTTCGAAGTGCCGATCACTGAAGGGTTCTACGTTATAATAGTTTGCCAGGCAGTCGGCGTAAAACCAGTTGGTGTAACGCAGTTCCTGGGGCGGGAGTTCGGCGTCGATAACTTCAATTTCGATGGTGTTTTCAGCCATCAGCTCGCTCTCTGCTGTGCGGTCGGGGGTGGGGGCAGAATAGAGGGAGAGGGTCAGGGGGTAGGTGCCGGCGGCAAGGTCGCCCTCAATGTCCAAAACCACCGAATGGAGCTGTTGGTTCAGAATGGGAATGCCGTGTCCCTTGCGCATCAGGGGCAGAAGAATATCAGGATACATGCCCGGCGCAGTACGCAGGAAGGTGGGGTCGGCATCCTCAATGACCTTTGCAGTACCAAAAACCGGCAGGTAATTGATGACGCTCTCCACGGTGTGCATGGTGACGAATTCGCTCAGTTCGCCGGAAAGCTCTGCTCTGGCAAAGCGAATGGCGGTTTCGGCATCGTCCCCGTCGTAGGTGACAAGCTGGATGGAAGCGCGTTCATTTTTGTACATGCGAAGCTTTTTGACCTCGGCGAAATCCTCCGGACGCTGATCCAAAAAGCACTTTTCCATGGCGGACACAAATTTGGTAATAAGCATATTTCATACCTCCTGTCCCCACCAGTATACTCGATTTCTGGGGGGATTTCAATAGTGTTTTTTGGAAATCTTTTTTCTGGCGCATGCCATCATGTTTTTATATTTTTCGGTGGGGGAAAGAGAAAATTCACTCCGATATCCTTCTGCCAGGATATTGCAACAAGAACTGCAGAAGAGACTTAACGAATATGTAATGAAGGGAGTAAACAGATAAGAGACAAAAAAGCCACCAAAAATTACCTCGGTTATTTTCCGGTGTCCGGAAAATAATATGGACTGTAAGCCACGGTCTTGACGACCGGAAGGTTTACAGAAAAGAGGTGAAACGAAATGATGAATCCCAACGCCAAGGACGCTCTTGAAAAGTTCAAGATGGAAGCAGCCCGGGAAGTCGGTGTGAACCTGAAGAATGGTTACAACGGTGACCTGTCCTCCAAGG
>JAFYNU010000231.1 GCA_017547975.1 Clostridia bacterium | reverse complement strand
TGTAGGGGTGGCGTTGCTTCGCGGGCGCCGCCCCTACGACCCTTTTTATAATTGACAATGGACAATTTTGGTGCGCGCCGCAAAACGGCGCGTATTTTTTATTTGATGGGGTGTTGTCGTAGGGGCCGGCGCCCTCGACGGCCCTGTTGCGGGCCGGGAGACCCGGCCCCTACGATGCGAAAACCGACCGGGCATGGTTGTAGGGGTGGCGTTGCTTCGCGGGCGCCGCCCCTACGACCCTTTTTATAATTGACAATTTTCTGCGGCCCATTGTCAATTGTCCATTCTATATCTTCTGTTTTCCAACAAAAAAAGCCCTTGCGGGCTTTTTTACGTCATATCCACCCCGTAGATCTCGCTGTAAACCACCTTTCCCCTTACGTTTTCCGATTTCATCAGGCTGATCCGGTCAACCTGCATGGAAAGGGGAGGCATCTGGGCCAGGAGCTTTTCGGGGTCAAAGCCCTTGCGGCATTTTTGCCGGCGGGCCAGGGTAATGTGGGGCTTAAAGGGGCGCTCCTCGGTGGGGAAGCCCGCCTCCGAAAGCCGGGTGCGAAGGGTGGCCGCAAGCTCCATCAGGGGGGCACTGCGGCGAATGCCAAGGTAGAGGATATCCCCCTCCGGCCGGGCGAAATGGCCGTGTTTTTCCACCACCAGCTGGAATCCCTCCCGGGGCAGGTCATCAAGCAGGTGCTTCAGGGTTTCGATGCGCACCGTCTCCCCAATGAAGGCCAGGGTTAGGTGCAGATTTTCACGCACGGCAAAATCCCCCCGCAGGGACCCGGCGTGGATCCCCTCCGAAAGGGCCTGGATGCTGTCTTTCACCGACTCGGAAAAGTTGATGGCAATGAAAATTCTCATATCAGCCCCGACCGCCCGCCGAAAACGGAAGTTGGTACCCAGGGGTATAGGCGGCCAGTCTACCCTCCTTTATCCTATTTTAGCACAACCTGCTACCCATTGCAAGAAAAAATATGGGGCATGGTGCCCATATTTTTTTCTTGCCGGCCGGGGCGAAGTATGCTATAATAGAAACGTGATCTGACATCGAAATTGCGATTGAGATGGAAGAGGCGTTACAACTGAAGAAAAATCCCCACCCCAGGTGGGGCTGTAACTGCGTCTTTCATTACCCGTAATGTCAGACGTGGTTTTTTTATTTTTCAGCGTATCTCTCCCTCCGTCTGGCCTGGCGGCCAGCCACCTCCCTCGTCAGAGGGAGGCTTCCAAACCTGTGCAATCCTGGGGGAGAGAATCAAAAAACTTTTCAAATTTTCCATTGTCAATTTGAAGAAACGAGGTACAACTTATGGATACACGCATCGCCCTCATGGCCATCATCGTGGAAAACACCGACTCGGTGGAGGAACTGAATCAGCTTTTACACCAGTATGGGGAGCACGTCATCGGCCGCATGGGCCTTCCCTACCGCAAACGGGGGGTCAGCATCCTCAGCGTGGCCATGGATGCCCCCCAGGATATCATCAGCACCCTTTCGGGAAAAATCGGCCGGCTTCCCGGGGTCAGCGTGAAAACCGCCTACTCCAACGTGGTGAGCCATGATGACTGACCCCATCCGCCTCATCGAAAAACTGGCACGGGAGCATGGGCTGGAGCTTTCTGAATACCAGACCCTTCTCGAAAACCGCACCCCGGAAAGCAAGGAGTACCTCAGACGCCTTGCGGAGGAGGCCCGTATCGCCGTCTACGGCCGGGAGGTCTACATCCGGGGGCTCATCGAAACCACCAACATCTGCAAAAACGACTGCTACTACTGCGGCATCCGACGGAGCAACCCCAACTGTTCCCGCTACCGCCTGACCCGGTCGGATATTCTGGAGGCGGCGGGGGAGGGGTACACCCTGGGTTTCCGCACCTTCGTCCTGCAGGGCGGGGAGGACGGCTGGTTCACCGATGAACGCACCGCCGAGCTGGTCCGGGAGCTGAAGCGCCGCCACCCCGACTGTGCCGTCACCCTCTCCCTTGGGGAACGGAG
>JAFYNU010000230.1 GCA_017547975.1 Clostridia bacterium | reverse complement strand
CAAGGCCGTCACCGCTTTCATTGAAACCGACGTGGACGGGAACACCTCCCGCTCCACCATTGACGACCGGGCGGTGGAAAATAACAAGGTGCCTTGTTTTCTGGTACGCTCCACCCAGGAAGAAACCACACTGCCCATTACCCGGTTGAACCGGGGGACTAAAAAGCTGGATATCCACCCGGAACAGGACATGTTGGTAACGGTGTATAACGATAACGTCCGCCACTTCATTCGCCTGGGCCCCAACCAGAACGATGGGGAGCCGGCTCGGGATACCTTCGTTTTGAAAACCGACGGCACCATCTACGGTAACATTGACTGGGATCACGAGACGGTCACCCGGGTGACAGCCCGTCCCATTGACGAAACACCGCTGACCCTGCGGGGCGGCTACTTCACCACCATTGCCAACCGGGAAGCCTCTACATATAATTACTACGATCGTAATATCGAAATTCAACGGTCCCGGGTCACGGTGGATTCTGTGGTACACTACGTGGCGGGGGAAATTTCCCACGGCGCCCCCTACGGCGGCTTTGTCGCCGGAGGAAACTGTGCCTACCTTACCGTGAAGAACAGCTTCTTTACCGGGCACAAAATCTACGTAACCATCGGTTCGGCGGGAGTTCCGGTTACCATGGGTTCCTACGACGTGAACGTCAGCAACGTGGTGGACTTTTACTGCGAAAACTGCCGCATCAACGGGATTACCGATAAGACCCGTTGGGGGGTCATCGCCAGTAACTTCTGCAAGAACATCGTGGTGGAAAACTGCGTTTTCTCCCGGTTGGATGCCCACATGGGGGTCTCCGGGGAATACACCATCCGTAACTCTCAGCTTGGCCACCAGGGGCTCAATGCCATTGGCAAGGGCAAGCTGACCCTGGAAAATACCACCCTTTACGGGGCTCGTTTCCTCAACTTCCGGGACGACTACGGAAGCAACTGGGAAGGGGACGTGGAGATTAAAAATTGCCGATGGGTACCAAACGGCGGGGAGGAATGCACCCCCATTCTGATCCACTCCACCAACAACGGCATGCACGACTTCGGTTACCCCTGCTCCATGCCGGAACGCATTGTCATCGACGGACTTGCGGTGGCCGATACCAACACCCCCGACGGTTACCCGGGCTTACAATTGCTCAAAAACCCCGACGAGGGTGCCTGGAAGGCAAAGGAGGATCCCGCCGATCCCGGACCCTTCCCCTACAAGCGCGCCAAGTCGGTGGTGGTAACCGGGTTGGTTTGCGAAAGCGGTAAGCCCGCCTTCGTGTGTGATGATCCCAACGCCTTCTCGGGCACCGAGATTACGGTGAATGGGGAAAAACTCAACTAATCCAAAATATAAAATCCGGCAATTTATGGGAAAGGAGGTAACAGGTGCTTTTTACCAACCGGGATCTATATAAAATTGCCATCCCCCTGATGCTTCAAAGTATCCTTGCCACCACCATCGGCATGATCGACTCGGTCATGGTGGCCAGCATTGGGGAGGCGGCGGTGTCGGGGGTTGCCCTGATCAATTCGCTGGATGCGGTGCTGGTGAACTTCTTTGCCGCCATGGTGGCGGGAGGTACCGTCATCATTTCCCAATATTGCGGCAAGGGGGATATGTCGAAATCCCAGGAGGCCATGAAGCAGCTGCTTTACGTGACCTTGGCGGTTTCGCTGTTGATTACCCTGTTTGGCCAAATCTTCCGGGAACCCATGCTCCGCCTGCTATTTGGGGAGGTGGAGGAGGGGGTCATGTATTACGCCGACCGCTATTTCCTCTTTATCTCGCTTTCCTTCCCCTTCCTTGGCATTGCCAATGCCTGCGGCGCCGCCATGCGGGCTATGGGCAATTCGGCCACACCCATGCTGATCTCTCTGGTGGACAACGGGATGAATATCCTCTTGAATGCCGTCTTCATCTATGGATTGGACATGGAAACCGCCGGGGCGGCCATTGCCTCCCTCATCAGCCGGGCAATCGGTGCGGGAATCCTGCTCTTTTTGATGGTGGACCGGCGGCAGGAAATTCACATCGACCGACTCCTGCAATACCGACCGGAGTTTTCCATTATCAAGGGGATCCTGCGTATCGGCATTCCCAATGCCATTGAAAACTGTATGTTCAGCTTTGGCAAGCTCCTGACCCAGAGTGTGGTCTCCACCCTGGGAACCGCCTCCATTACCGCCAACTCGGTGGCCTCCAACGTGGTGAATTACCAGTACATCGCCGGGGCTTCGGTTGGAAATGCATCGGTGATTGTGGTGGGACGCTGTGTGGGTGCCAGGGAGAAGGGACAGGCCAAGCATTATTCCCGCAAGCTTCTTTTCGCAGCCTATCTTTGCGTTTGGTCGGTGGTGCTGATTACGGCACTTTTTGTCCGGCCCATCATCGGTTGTTGGCAGCTGACACCCGAAACCACCGAGTTGACCCGGGATCTGATCCTCTTCCATTGTGTCAGCGCCGCATTGGTTTGGCCTTTGGGCTTTGTATTGCCCAGCATGTTCCGGGCCGCCAGCGACGTGAAATTCCCCATGGTGATCTCCATCACCTGTATGTGGCTCTTCCGGGTGGCCTTCAGCTACCTTTTGGCGCCCGAATCCTATCCCGTTTTGGGGATGAATCTTCCGGGGTTTGGCATGGGAGTCATGGGGGTATGGGTAGCCATGATTATCGACTGGGGGGTCCGGGTGGTAATTTACGCCTGGCGCTACTTCAGCGGAAAATGGCTTACGGTTTACGATAAGATCAAGGAATAAACGAATGCGAATAGGAGCGATGGCAGATGGATATCAAGAACCTAAACACCCTGATCCACGTGGCGGAACTGGGCAGTTTTTCCCGGGCAGGGGAGCGATTGGGATATTCCCAACCCACCGTTTCGGTGCAGATCAAACAACTGGAGGAGGAACTGGGGGTGCGGCTCTTCGACCGCATCGGCCATGCCATCCGGCTGACCGGACCCGGCAGAGACGTTCTGCGTTATGCCCAGGAGATTTGCCGTATCTGCGGGGAAATGTCCCAAAACACCGTGGGTAACAGCGAAAGACCAACCGTAATCCGTTTGGCTACCGCCGACTCGCTGTGCGGCCCCCTGATCCAACGGGTCTTGCCCGTTCTTCGGGAAAAATGCCCCAATATCTCCCTGAAGTGGATGACCGCCGGTACAGAGGATATGTTCCGTATGCTGGACCACAACGAAGCCGACCTGGTGTGTACCCTGGACCGGCATATTTACAACACCAACTATGTGGTGGCCAGGGAGGAGAAGATTGGGGTACACTTTGTGGCTGCCGCAGATCACTCTCTGGCAAAGCGGGGTATTTTGACCAAACGGGGGCTTTTGGGACAGGATTTCCTCCTGACCGAAAAGGATATGAGCTATCGGGGGCTTTTGGACGAATGGATGGCCAAGGATTCCCTGGAGATCAAACCCATTTTGGAAAGCGGAAGTGCCGACCTGATCTGCCGTTTGGTGGAGCAGGGACATGGAATCTCTTTCCTGCCGGATTACGTCACCGAAGAAGCATGGAAAGCGGGGCGTATCGTGCGGTTGGAGGCGGAGGGATTTCGGCCGGAACTGTGGAAACAGCTTCTTTATCACCGGGAAAAGTGGGTGACCCGCCCCATGGAACAGGTGATTGAGCATTTGAAAGCAATCGCTTTGGCGTAAAAAATAACGCAGAACCGAAATCCCGGTTCTGCGTTTGGCATTTATTTGGCAGGCTCGTCCTGCTTGCGAAGCTCCTTGGAAAGCAGGACCAGAATGGCGATGGCAATGAAGATGACGATGTTCAAAAGGAAGGGGAGACGGCGGTCCAGGGCGGAAAGCTGACCGATGATCCAGCCGAAGGGGGTGGTGATGGCCATGGTCACCACGTAGAGCAGGCTTTGGGCCCGGCTGCGTTCTTCGGCGTCGATGAAGATGACCATCAGGGCATCCCGACGAGGGAAGAACAGGGCACAGGCAAAGGCTTCGAACAGGGTGTACCCCAGAACCAGCCACAAATTGCCCACCGGAGCCATCAAAAGAACCACGTGGCTTGCGATGTAAAGCACCAGGGAACCCACCATAACCGGACGGTAGCGGAGAGCATTGAAATAATTCTGCACCGTGAAGATGAAAACCAGCATAAAGGCCGCCCGGATCATGGGGAATACCGAAACGAATTCCTGGGAAATGGACAGGTTTTCGGTGATGTAGATGGCAAAAAAGCTGCCGGTGACCATGGTGGAAACGTTGATCAGGGCGTAAATGATAATGATAAAACGGGTTTCGGCACTCCTGATCACCTTCAGGAACACGTCCTTGTACTCCCAGATCAGCTTCCACAGGGAGGTGTTTTTGGTTTCGGCCATGCGGATGGCACCCTGCCGGGTCTCCCTGGAGGCAAAATAGAGGATCAGGAACTTACTGGTCATCATGACGAAGGTGACGAAGTAGAGGATGCGCATGGTGGGAACCAGGGTCAGCTTGTTGATCAAAATGGCCGAAATGGGGGCGAAGAATACCGCCAAAAGCCCCGAAACGTTGATCCAGGTGTAAATATCCACCAGATCCTCCTCCCGGGCGTCCTCCACCAGAAGGCAGTTCCAGGCGTTGTCGGTGATCTTCCACATGCCGTTGACCACGGCGGCGGCAAAGAACCACCAGAAATTCTGGCTGAACATCCAGTTCAGGCAGGGGATGGACCAGGACAGAATATCGAAAATGGCGGTGGTTTTCCGTCGGCCCAGCTTGTCACACAGGACACCGCCCAGAAGGGCGGCAATGACCTGGAAGATGGCGCCAATAGAAAGCAGAAAGCCGATCTGCTGGTCAGATACCCCCAGAGCT
>JAFYNU010000015.1 GCA_017547975.1 Clostridia bacterium | reverse complement strand
GTCAAACTCCTGGAAGGCTGCTTCGGTAGAAATACCAAAAGAAGGCTTGCAAAGCAAAATATGGCACCTGGGAATGGAGGGGACACGGGTCAACTTCTCCCCGATTCCTTCGGTGAGCATGGTTCCCCCCCGCAAGCAGAAGGGAATGTCGCTTCCCACAGGAAGGGCCAGTTCGCACATTTCCTCCATGGTGAGGCCGGTTCCATAGAGACGATTGAGCCCCTTCAATACCGCCGCACCATCGGTGCTCCCTCCCGCAAGTCCGGCCGCCACGGGAATCCGCTTGGTAATGGAGATACGGACGCCACCGGCGATACCGGTCTTTTCAAAAAAGCGCTCCGCAATCCGATATGCGATATTCTGCCGGTTCACCGGCAGGTAGTATAGATTGGTACGAACCGAGATATCATCGTCCCGTTCCAGGCGTACCGTATCATAAAGTTCCACGCTCTGCATAATCATACAGAGTTCATGATAACCGTTTTCCCGGACCCCGGTAATATCCAGCGAAAGGTTGATTTTAGCCTTCGCCGCAAGTTCAATGGCATTCAAACTCATTGTTTCGGATACTTCCTCTTCTTCAACATATCAATCGCCTTTTCGGGGCAAATCTCATGACAGCAGTAACACCGGATGCAGTCCTTGATTTCCACCCGAAAACGGCCCAGTTCCTTGTTCTTGAAAATAGTTTTTTGTGGGCAGATACCGGCACATTTTCCGCAAGAAATACAGGTCTTTGTAATATAAGGATAGGGTCTTGTGGCATCTTCGATGGGATAACGCAACACCCCGGGCAATAGTCCGAGAATACTCTTCCTTTTTCCCGGGAACCGGAAGGGATTGATTGCTTTGGCCAAGGGAACACCTTCCACCCGAATATCATCCGCCGACGAAGGAATCAGTCCCCGCCGGATCGCATCCCGCAGAATGGGTGCTTCATTTTCCGGAATCCCCATGATTCTCGCCGCCACCAGATCCAGGGCAAAGGGATTATAGGACGCCAGAATCAGGCCGCATTTTTTCGGCGTTCCTCCGGAAGGGCCTTCCCCTTCCATCCCCACAACCCCATCCACAAGGGAAAGATCCGGCTTTACCGAAAGACACAGGTCGTTGATCATGGCGGCAAAATCATTTTTATCCGGCAGATCCTTGTGCATCATGGCCTTATGCAATCCGGGAATCACGCCGAACAGATTCTTCACTGCCGCCGTCATGCGCATAAACCCATGGGTTTTCAGCTTTGCCACGTTGATCAGAAGATCGGCTTCCCGTATGGCCTTCAGGCAGAGATACTCCTTTACCTTTTTGCCATTCGGAAGGGAAACCTTCACGCTTTCACAGTTGAAGTTCAGCTCTGCCCCGCTTTCCTCGGCAGCTTTGGTCATCCCGGTGGCATCGTATAGATGGCGCAGAGTCATCGGTGTGATGGGTCCGCCGCCGCTTTCGGCAATGATGGCCTTTCCTCCACGGGCTTTCACGCCTTCACATACCGCCCGAATCACCATCGGATGTGTGGTGGATGCATTTTCCGGCGTCCGGGCAAGAAGAAGGTTTGGTTTTACCGCAACCCGCTTTCCTTCCATGGGAAGCGGAAATGCATCCAGTGCCTCCTCCACAGCCCTTTTGATTTCCTGATACTGATAGGTATCAGCGCCAATCAAACGTACACATTCCGCTGCCATTTTCTTTATCCTCTAAGCTTTCTTGTAAATTTCTCCATTCGATCCAGCGCTTTGGTAATATTATCCAGACTGGATGCATAAGACACGCGGGCAAAGCCTTCGCCGGGAGCGCCAAAGGCATTTCCGGGTACAATCGCCACGTGTTCTTCCCGCAGAAGGGCTCCGCAGAATTCCTCCGAAGTCATGCCAAATGCTCGCACGTCAGGAAATACGTAGAAGGCCCCCCGGGGTTCAAAACAGGGGCATCCAATCGCCC
>JAFYNU010000229.1 GCA_017547975.1 Clostridia bacterium | reverse complement strand
CTGATCAATAACCGTCCCAGGAAGTGTCTTGGCTGGAAAACTCCAGCTGAAATTTTGGCTGATTCTGTTGCACTTGATTGACATTCTGCCCTCCCCAGCTTGCACAATCTTGGAAGCCTCCCTCTGACGAGGGAGGTGGGTGAGCGGAGCGAACCCGGAGGGAGAGATAAGGAGAACTTGCCTCTCTCCCCCATCTGCACACAAAAAGCAGGAGCCGTTTTCCACGGCTCCTGCTTACTTTTTACACCTATTTTATGCCTCTTCGAACATTTTGACCAGCTTTTTTGCCACGTTTGCCAGGTGGGTCAGCTTGGCCAGGGCCTCCTCTTCGGTGACGTCCATGTCGAACTCGCTGTCCACCTCCAGGGTCAGGTCACCCTGATAGCCCGCTTCCTTCAGGGCCTTCATAATGGGCCCGAAGTCCACATCCATGGTGAAGGGCTCGGCATGGCTATCGTGCCACTTGTCGTTGTCGTGCACGTGCAGGCACTTCAGATGGGGTCCCAGGGTTTTGATCATTCTCACCGAGTCGGTATCCAGCCCCTTCATTTCGGCGTGGCCGATATCCAGGCAGGCCACCAGGTAATCGTCCCCCACCGCTTCCACGTGAGCGAGGAAATCCTCGTGGTGGGAGCAGGCCGCCGGGACAGCGTGGTCAACACCGGGGGTGTAATCCCAGTTCCACATATTTTCGGTGGCCATTTTGACCCCTTTTTCTTTGGCAAAGGGCAGGAGTTCCCGATACATTTCGGCATTGGCAGCTGCATCCGCATCGTTATCGGGGTGGATGATCACGTATTCACCACCCATGGCGCCGGTGGCCTCGATGGCCCACTTCAGGTAGGCGCGAATCTGGGGCACCCGCACCGGGAAGGGTGCGTGGGATTGGTTGCAGGTTAAGCCCAGGCTTTCGGCGTATTTCCGAAGACCCTTCACGTAATCCACAAAGCCATCCCCCAGAATGGGCTGTTCACCGGGCATAAGCTTGGCACAATTGTTTTGCCAATCCATATCCACAAAGGGATGGAGGGAGAAATCGATGGCGTCGAACCCCGCCTTGGCGTGGAGTTCAATGGCCTTTTCCAGGCCGAAGCGCCGCAGGGCGCAGGAAAGATTCATGGAGGTTTTCATCAAACACATCCCCTTTTTTCAAATTCAGGAACGGACGGCGGTGCCATCGGGACGGCGGGCCAGGAAGCCCATACTGCCGGTCATAACGTAGCCCTTGGCAGGGTACTTGGCGGCAAGCTCTTCGTTGAAGTCCACACCCCAGCCGGGTTTGTCGTTGACGTAGGCGTAACCGCCCTCTCTCCAGGGTGCGCCGGGGAAGATTTCCCGGACCAGGTCGGAGACGTCGCCGAATTCCTGCAGAGCGCAGTTGGGGGAAGCCAGGTCCAGATGGAGCTGGGCAGCCATGCCAACGGGGGTGATATCGTGGGGGCCGTGCCATGCGGTCTTGACCGAGTAGACCTCGCAGAAGGCGGCCAGCTTTTTTGCGGGGGTGAAGCCGCCCAGCATGCTGATGTGGGCCCGCATATAGTCGATCTTGCGGCCGGCAACCAGGTCTCTGTATTCCAGGGGGTTCACAAAGAGCTCGCCCATGGCCATGGGGATGGAGGTGGCGGCCCGGACGTTATCAAACCAGGCGGCATCCTCGGGGGCCAGCAGGTCTTCCAGGAAGGCGGGCTTGTAGGGTTCCAGATCCTTGCACAGGCGAATGGCTTCGGTGGGAGTGAAGCGTTCATGAATGTCGATGCCGAAGTTGGGGCGGTAGCCGAAGCGTTCCCGCAAATACTTGAACACCGTCACATAATTTTCCCGGGCCTGGTCGGGGTTGAGGTAGTAGGCCACCGGGGCACCCTTGGGCTTGATTTCATCGGGGCATTCGCAGGGAATGCCAACCCGCATCCAATCCAGCCCCTGGGCCAGGAGTTTTTCAATGTTGTCGCCCATTTCCTCCAGGGTACGGCCGCCGCCGCCGTGGGGCATGATCTGTACCCCTTCCCGGCACTTGCCGCCCAGGAGCTCGTAAACCGGCATACCGGCCATTTTGCCCTTGATGTCCCACAGGGCTTCGTCCACGCCGGAGATGGCGTTGTTGAGCACCGGCCCGTTGCGCCAGTAGGAGGAGCCCATCATCTGCTGCCAGGCATCCTCGATGTAGGCCACGTCCCGGCCGATCATCATGGGGCGCAGGTATTCGTCCACAGCGGTCTTTACGGCAAAGCCCCGCTGGGTGAAGGTGGCACAGCCAAGGCCGTAGAGGCCCGGCTGGTTGGTTTCTACCTTGACCACCAGAAGGTCACAGACCCCGGGGGCGGTGATAAAGCATTTAACGTCGGTTACTTTAACGGACATAGTATTATCCTCGCTTTCCAATTTCAATATTGGGTTCTTGGGTTGAGTATAACACAGGCAGGATCATTCGTCAATAAAGGAAATTTCTACCTTTTGCACAAAAATCAAGAAGTCTCTGCCGAAGCAAAGACTTCTTTCGGTTTATTCTTCAAACAATCTCGTTACCGCCGTGGTGGAGGGCATATGAGAGACATCTCCCTCTTATGGATTTCGACTACCCCTCAGTCTCG
>JAFYNU010000228.1 GCA_017547975.1 Clostridia bacterium | reverse complement strand
ATGGGCTATAACCCCGAGCAGGTCCAGGACTTCTACCCCACCCCCTCTACGCTGAGTACGGTGATGTACTATACCGGTCTGGATCCCAGAACCATGGAAAAGGTATACGTCCCCACCGATCCCCACGAAAAGGCCATGCAGCGGGCACTGATCCAGTACCGCAATCCCAAGAATTACTATCTGGTTCGGGAAGCGCTGATGACGGCTCACCGGGAGGATCTCATCGGCTCCGGCCCCAAATGTCTGATCCGTGCGGTACCGCCCAAGGCAGGCGGCTACACCGCCCCTCCCCCCAAGGCTGCACCCAAGGGAAAACCCGCAGTCAAGGCACCTGCCAAACCCGCACCCAAAGCCCCCGGCAAGCCTGCCCCCAAGGCACCGCCGAAAAAAGCCGCTCCCGCCCCCAAAAAGACCGGCAAGCGGAAATGACCACCCGATTCAGGAGGGGATTCCATGAACATCCGCATTGCAACAACCGAAGATTTGGCCGTCATCTCCCGGCATGACCACCACATTTCCCCCGCGGAACTGGAAAACAGCATCCGTCTGGGTCGGGTTGCCCTGGCGGAGGAAAACGGAGAATTCCTTGGCTGGCTGCGGTGGAATCTCTTTTGGGACAATACCCCGTTTCTGAACCTGGTCTACCTTTTGGAACCCCACCGGGGCAAAGGCCGGGGCAAGGCCATGATGGCCTGGTGGGAAAGCCGGATGGCAGAACTGGGATTCGATAGGGTCATGACCTCCACCGCTTCCGACGAATACGCCCAACATTTTTATGTCAACCTCGGATATACCGCAGTGGGCGGCTTTACCCCCTTTGGGGAGTCCTATGAACTGATTTTCGGAAAAAAGCTGTAAAGAAAAAAATGGCGAATGACATTCTGACGGAATGCCCTTCGCCATTTTTTGATTTTATTTTCTTCTGTACAGCAGCATCTCATAAGCGATGCCGTCTTCCTCACCGGACAGAAGGGTTTCCGCCATGTACCAGTCTTCCATCTCATCCAGATTGGGGAAATAGGTATCGCATCCTACGGTGGTATGCACCTTGGTGATGTAAGCGGTATCACAGTAGGGCAGCATCTGGCGGTAGACGCTGCCGCCGCCGATGACAAAACAGCGCTGCGCTGTTTTCGCCAGTTCCGCCGCAGCTTCCGGGCTGGTGCAGACGGTAAAGCCGGGAATCTCCTGCATGGTTCTGGTCAGTGCCACATTCACCCGGCCGGGCAGGGGCTTCTTTCCGGGGAAATCGCCGATGGTTTTCCGGCCTGCGATCACCATGGCACCTTTGGTGGTTTCCCGGAAGAATTTCCGGTCAGCAGAAAGGGCAATGGGCTGGGTGCCGCAGCAGCCGATGCCCCAGTCATCATATACAGCAACGATAAGTTCCATAAAATACCTCGCAAAACACGCTGTCATTGCGAGGAGCGAAGCGACGTGGCAATCTCCTCTCCTTTCCGGAAGATCCGGGGGGATTGCCGCGCCAGTGTGCGCACTGGCTCGCAATGACCACTCTTTTTAGATGGCCATGGGGATGTCGAATTCAAAGGGATGGAACTTGTAGTCCTCCACCTTGAAGCTGTCCTTGGTGAAGGCGTAGAAATCGGTGATGGACTTATCCACGGTGAACTTGGGAGCCTCGAAGCCTTCCTTCTCCAGCATGGCCTTTACCGCGGGAATGTGGCGGTCGTAAATATGGCAGTCCGCAATCACATGGACGAATTCGCCCACCTCCAGGCCGGAAACCTGGGCCATCATGTGGGTCAGAACTGCGTACTGCACCACGTTCCAGTTGTTGGCGGTGAGCATATCCTGGGAACGCTGGTTCAGAATGGCATTGAGCTT
>JAFYNU010000227.1 GCA_017547975.1 Clostridia bacterium | reverse complement strand
GCAGCTATGATATCACCCTGCTTCTGGGACCCATGTATCACCTTTTTACGACAGAGGATCAAAAAAATGCCCTTTCGGAAGCCCTTCGGGTCACCAAAAAGGGCGGGGTCATCTTCGCCGCCTACTGCAACAACGACGCCACCATCATCCAGTTCTGCTTCCAGAAGGGGATGCTATTCAAGGAGCCCTACACCACCCTCATCGACCCGGTGACCTTCAAGGCCTCATCCACCCCGGAGGAGCTTTTCGTCCTTTACCGCAAGGAGGATATCGACGCCCTGATGGAGGGTTTCCCGGTGACCCGTCTCCACTACGTAGGAAGCGACATGGCCACCAATTTCATGCGGGCTACGGTGGACGAAATGGATGATGCCACCTTCGAACGCTACCTGGCCTACCATTTTGTCATATGCGAACGGCCCGACATGGTAGGGGCTACCCACCACATTTTGGATATTTTCAGAAAGGATTAAATAAAGGAGGACGAAAACGTCCTCCTTTTGTTTATTCCAAATACTCCGGGTCTCCGGCATTTTCATTGCCGAGATAGGTTTTGTATGGCAGTCCCTGCGCATAATTCATGATCTGCCGACGAAGGCGGGACGGATAGAGCGGCATCCGGAGCAAATTCGAAACATCCAGCCATTCCACCCCGGCCTGATTGGTGTCGGCATGCAGGCAGGCCCCGGGGATCTCTCCCCGATCATCGCAGGCAAACACCAAATCTACACGGTGAAACGCTTCTCCGGCGACCCCTTCCACTACGAACAGCAGTTCCCCGCAGGACACCGCCAGCCCCAGTTCTTCCAAAACCTCCCGCTCCACGGCTTGCGGCAGGGTCTCTCCGGCCTCCTGACCGCCTCCGGGCATGATGTACCACTCTTCCCCAGCATCCCGGATTTTGATAGCGGCCATTTTCCCATCCCGAAGGATCAGAGCTTTTGCAGAATTTCGGATCTTGCGTTCCATATTTTCCCTCCCTTTTCTTTGAAAAAAATAAAAAACCCGATTCATCTTTCGATCAATCGGGTTAATGCTGGTGGACGCTAAGGGACTTGAACCCCTGACCACTCGCACGTCAAGCGAGTGCTCTTCCAGCTGAGCTAAGCGTCCATTCGCCTCGAACAGGATGTATTATACTATACCAGGCAAAAAAAGTCAAGTCTTTTTTCAAAAATATTTTTAAAAGTTTTTTCAAAAATAGTGCTTGACATTTTCTGCCGGTTGTGGTAGAATATCACCTGTTGGTAAGAGATGCGCCCGTAGCTCAGCTGGATAGAGTGCCTGGCTACGAACCAGTAGGTCGGGGGTTCGAATCCCTCCGGGCGTGCCACCACAAGAAGCCTTGTCGAAAGACAGGGCTTTTTCTTTTCCCTTCGCCTTGACTTTCCCTCTGGGGAGTGCTACAATCACAAACGAATATCAATGCAAGGAGAATGCCCATGCAAAACATTGGATACTTTAACGGGACCATCGGCAACCCGGAGGAAATGGTAATTCCTCTGTGTGATCGATCGGTCTTTTTCGGCGACGCTGTATACGATGCCGTTATGATTTTGGATCAAAAACCCTTTACCTTGGATCTGCATCTGGACCGGCTTTACAACAGCTGCCGTTTGGCCGAGATCCCCTTTACCATGAGCCGGGACGAATTGAAGAAAGAGATTCATCGTCTTCTCCCTCTTGCCGATATGGGTTCCACCATGTTATATATTCAGGTCACCAGGGGCACCGCTCCCCGCAAACACGAATTTCCGGCGGATGCCAAACCCAACCTGATCATGATGATCAAGCCCCTTCCCCTGCCGCCCTGGAACAAGCGGGCTTCTCTCCATCCAGTGGAAGATCTGCGGTTCCAATACTGCAACATCAAAACCACAAATCTCCTGCCCAACGTATTCGCCGCCCAGAAGGCCACCGCCGCCGGTGCCACCGAAGCGCTTCTCCATCGGGGTGACCGGGTCACCGAAGCCGCCCACAGCAGTATCCTGATGCTGAAAGACGGCGCACTGGCCATGCCCCCGCTGGACGAGTTGATTCTCCCCAGTGTCACCCGGAAAATTTTGGAGAAGCTTTGCGCCGAAAACCACATTCCCACCGAGGTACGCATCATCACCATGTCCGAGCTTTTGGAGGCCGACGAGATTTTGCTTTGCAGTACCACAAAAAACGTCATCTACGTTTATGATGTAGATGGACAGCCGGTGGGCGGCAAGGACCAAGCTTTGGCGCATAAGCTGCAGGCCCTCTTTGCGGATGAGATTTTCAAAGAAACCGGGGTGCGGCTATGAAAAACGAATTCATTCCAGGTCGACTCAATAAAATCAGCGACGTTCCCGGGGTTACTGTGGGTCATAAAACCATTGATCGCGGCGAATTCCACACCGGTGTTACGGTGATCAACCCCACCGCCGACTTCACCTTCCAAAACAAACCCGCCGCCGCGTCCTTCGTGTTAAACGGCTATGGCAAAAGCTGTGGTCTGGTGCAGATCGACGAGCTTGGCACCCTGGAAAGTCCCATTGCCCTGACCAATACTCTGAGTGTGGGCACCGTACTGGACGGCCTGGCCCGACACAACGTAGCAGAGGGTGCGAAACACGGCATGGCCATCCGTTCGGTAAACTCGGTCGTTTGCGAATGTAACGACGGGGGCATCAACGACATTGAATCCTTCGGAGTCACCCGGGAGGACGTGGAGGAGGCCTTCACCGCCGCCACCGACGATTTTGCCGAAGGGGCCGTTGGTGCCGGACGGGGAATGGTATGCCACGGTCTCAAGGGCGGCATCGGCTCTGCATCCCGCATCATTCCCCTGGATGGGGTTGATTACACCCTGGGAGTCCTGCTCCTTTCCAATCACGGAGCGCTTTCCGATTTGACGGTGGACGGGGATTCTATTGGCCAGCGTATTGCAAATGGTATGCCGGAATGCGACAAGGGATCCATCATCGTCATTCTGGCCACCGACATCCCCCTGACCGACCGGCAAATCAAGCGGGTGCTCAAGCGCATTTCCACCGCCCTGGCCCGGGTTGGTTCCCGCATTGGCCACGGCAGCGGCGAGGTTTTCATCGGCTTTTCCACCGGAAACCGCTTCCCCACCGACACCCAAACCGATTTGATCCCCCTTCGTGCGTTGCATGAGGATAGAATGGACCTTCTCTTCCGGGCGGTATCCGAAACCACCGAGGACGCTCTTTTGAAATCCATGCTCCATGCCGCCCCCACCCAAAACCGGGAGGGTGATACCGTTCACAGCTTGGCTGAATACGTATAAGGAGTAAACAGCATGTCCTTTTACGCCAATCTTCACCTGCATTCCACCCACTCGGACGGGAAATATACCCCCGCCCAGCTGGCCCGGATCGCCTATGATGAGGGCTACCGCGCCGCCGCCCTCACCGACCATGACACCGTCACCGGTAACCGGGAATTCATGGCCGCCTGCGCCGCGCTTGGGATGGAGTCGATCTTCGGGGTTGAATTCACCGCCCCCTGCCCCAGCCTGAAAACGCCCGACGGGCAGGACGAATTCTTTCACCTGACCGCCTACCACTTCGACCCGGAATACCCGGAAATGAAGGAATACCTGCGGGGGATGGCCCTGCGGGAAACCGACCAGACCCGCATTCTTTTTGAACGGGGTCTCCGGGAGGGTCTCCTCTGCGATATGACCTGGGATGAGGTACTGGAATTCAACCAAGGCATCGCCTGGCTTTGCAACGAGCACGTGTTCCGGCTGATGCTTGCCAAGGGTCTTGCCACCGAGCTGGATTACTTCCCCTTCTTCCATTCGGTTTTCGGCGACCGACGGGGCGAGGTGCCCCCCGCCTACCCCTTCAAGGAGGCCAGTGAGATCATCCGTTTGGTGCATGATGCGGGTGGTATCATCTTTGTGGCCCATCCCCACAACCAACTCCAACATATCGACGCCCTGGTGGAAATGAGCATTGACGGCATGGAGGTTTGGCACCCCGACCTGACCGAAGAGGAAAAGGCGGAAGCCGAAAAGATCGCCCTGAGAAAGGGCATCTGCCTTTCCGGCGGCTCCGACCATTCGGGGCTTTGCGGCGGGGAGTATTCGGCTTATGAAAATCCCCAAAGCTGTCCCTTCTGGCTGGAACCCACCTCGGTGGGCACCACCAAGGCTCATTTTGACGCCATCAGGGAGGCTTTCCCTGCCCTATGAAGAAGAAATACTTTCTGGAGTATGGGCTGATTGCCCTGGGAAGCCTTCTGTATGCCCTGAGCACCAACCTGTTTATCTTTCCCCACGGCCTCCTTTTGGGTGGTACCAGCGGTATTTCGGTGATTTTGGAGGCCTTTCTCCCCTTCTCCCCCGGGACCATCCTTATGGGGATCAACTTTGCTCTGCTGATTCTGGCCTTCCTGCTTTTGGGGCGGGACATGGCCATCAAGACCCTGGTTGGCTCCACCCTGACCACATTGATGATCGGCCTTTCGGAGTCTCCCCTGACCCTGGAAGCCCCTTTGGTTTCCAATCTTTACCTTTCGGCTGTGATCGGTGCGGTCATCATCGCCATTGCCAGCGGCATCATGTTCTACGTGGACTCCAGCTCCGGCGGCACCGATATCATCGCCCTGATCGTGAAGAAGTACAAGGATAT
>JAFYNU010000226.1 GCA_017547975.1 Clostridia bacterium | reverse complement strand
GTTCAAAACTGGAACGATGGTAAGAGCCAGGAATACAAGGACCGCAAGGTGTACGACATTCCCGGTTCCAATCTGACCCACTCCGGCCCCCTTGGAGATCTTCCCGAGGTAGCCGCCGCCAAGGCCGCCGAAGCCACCGAGCTTCCCGCCGTCGAAGCCCCCATCCTGCTGTTTGCCACCCGTACCTGCCCCAACTGCAAGGTTGCGGCCAGCAAGCTGGACAAGGCCGGCATCGCCTACGAAAAGGTCTACGCCGATGAAAACCCCGAAATGGCCGAAGCCTACGGCATCAAGCAGGCTCCCACCCTGGTGGTTCCCGAAGTTGGCGGATACGTGAAGTACACCAACGTTTCCAACATCACCAAGTACCTGGAAAGCAGATAACCAAATGCCAAAATGATCACCCTGTGGACTCTCCACAGGGTGATTTTTTACTTTTCCCATTGACGAAACGTCCCGAATCCGATATACTATGGCTATGATAAAAAGTCCTGACTGTAAGAAAGGAACCACATCCATGCATGATTTGATTATTGTGGGCTCGGGTCCTGCGGGACTCACCGCCGCCCTTTACGCCCGCCGGGCCGAAAAAAGCGTTCTCATTCTGGAAAAGGCCGGCTTTGGCGGGCAGATGACCTTCTCCCCCAAAATTGAAAACTATCCCGGCTTTCCCTCTGTCAGCGGCAACGAGCTTGCCGACGTGATGGTGGAGCAGGTTTTGGCCCAGGGTGCCGAGCTGGAGCTGGAGGAAGCCCTTTCCATCGATTCCCACGACGGCATTTTCACCGTCACCACCGACTGCGGCAAACGGGATGCCAAGGCGGTCATCCTGGCCACCGGGGCCAAGCACCGTATGCTGGGCCTTGACCGGGAGGAGGACTTCACCGGGGAAGGTATTTCCTATTGCGCCGTGTGCGACGGCGCCTTCTACAAGGGTAAAAAGATCGCCATGGTTGGCGGCGGCAACTCTGCCCTGCAGGAAGCTATTCTGCTTTCCGAGCTTTGTGAACACGTGACCATCATCCAGAATCTGGATTTCCTCACCGGAGAAAAGAAGCTTTGCGATATCATTGCCGGTCTTTCCAACGTGGACGTGCTCTACGGCCGCACCGTCACCGGTCTTGTGGGGGATGACACCCTCACCGCCATCGAAATCACCAAAACCGCCACCGGCGAAAAAGAGATTTTCCCCCTGGAAGGTCTTTTCGTAGCCATCGGTCTGGAACCGGAAAACACCGCCTTCCAAAACCTTGTGGAGCTTGACAAGGTGGGCTACATCGTCTCCGACGAGCGCTGTCTGACCGCCACCCCGGGCATCTACACCGCCGGGGATTGCCGCACCAAGGGCATCCGCCAGGTTTCCACCGCCATCGCCGACGGCACCGCCGCCGCCCTGGCCGCCATTCGTTATATTGACGCTCTCTAAGAAAAGGCAAAAGCCCTTCCCACACACGGGAAGGGCTTTTCTTTATCCCTGTGACGCCTTTTTCCGCACCAGGGCGGGATGGAAATTGAAAGGAATGGACAATTGAAAATGGACAATGGACAATATCGGT
>JAFYNU010000225.1 GCA_017547975.1 Clostridia bacterium | reverse complement strand
CCGCCGCCGCCGGCGCAGTTTTCAAACAGCACGTGGGGGAAGCGTTTTTTCAGGTTTTGGTACATCTGGTACACCGCCCGGAAGTGGCGCAGGGCCACACATTCCCGGATACCGGTTTCGGTGACGTCCCGCATATTGAAATAGTCGTCGGGGCCGATGTTGTAGTCCACCCGGAGCATATCCAGCTTGTATTCGGCAATGATGCGGGCCAGTTCCTCCTCCGCCCAGGCGGCGGCCGCCGGGTTGGTGAAGTCCAGGAAACCGTTCTTTTCCTGGCAGTATTCGCCGTAAATATTTTTTGCACGCCAATCGGGATGATCCTTGTAAACCTGGCTGTATTCCCCCAGGCGCTCGATCTCCACCCACAGGGCGAACTTCATCCCCTTCCGGTGGCAATAGTCGGAAAGCTCCGAAAGGCCGTTGGGGTAGCGGTCGGGGTCGGGGTGGTTGATACCGTTGTGGGGAACCCATTGCATTTCCTTGTGAGGGGGATTCTGCCAGCCGGCGTCGATGATGAAGATCTCGGCACCCATATCGGCAAACTGGTCGATAAAGGCCTTGCTGGTCTCCACCGACATATCGTGCTCGGCGCCCATGCCGGAACCCACGGTGCAGGCCGATGCATCGGCCTCCGGCAGATTCAGTACCGATCTGCGCAGGTGGGTATGCATACCGTTCACCGCATCGTCCAGATCCCCCTTCACCATGCCCGCATGAACCTGGGGGCTTTCGAAGCATTCCCCGGCTTCCAGCACGTACAGGGGGGTGTGGCCGGTGATCTCGGCCTTCATGGCCAAACGGGGACGGGCGGCAAAATCCTTGCTGCTGGATTCCCGGAGTCCCTGGTAATCCAGGCTAAAGCGGCAGCCGGCGGACCAGGCAATCTGGTAGAACCAGATCGACCCCTCCACGTTGTTGCGCAGGAACATGACGGGATGGCGGTAGCGGTCCCGGAAGAAGCGGAAGTCGATATTGTGGGTGCCGGGGGTCAGGGTATGCCAGTTGAATTCCCCTTCCCGTCCCCAGCGGTCGTTATCAAAATAACCCACCGAATAATAGCTATTCGGATCCCAATCGTAGGTGCGGTCGTACATATCGGGGGCTTCCACCCCGCCGGAAAGCAGGGAAAGGCGGTTGATGGTCAGAGGGGCGTCCGATTTGTTTTCCACCGTCAGCCAGCGGGAAAACATGGCGCTTCCGTCCAGGAGGGTGTGTACCCCGATCTCCACCGGGACAACATTGCTTTTGAGGGTCAGGATGGCGTGAACCCCCTCCCCTTCCTCCTTGGCGGCGAAATCCACCAGGGAAAGGTCATATTCCGCCGAACGGCCGTTGATTTCCAGGTTGAAGGTGAAGGGCTCCCGGAACAGGCGGGGATTCAGGCGGCTGGGGCAATTGGTGAGCACGTTCTGGGGGTAACCCGCCCCATTCCAGCCCCCGGACACCAGGACGCCCTTGTGAAGGACCTCCTCGTAAACCGTCATGCCGGTGCGGTAGCAAAATACCGGGTTCTCCCCGGGCTGGTAAAAGACGTTGGCGTAGGGCTTCATTTGCATTTCCTCCTATTGAATGTCCAGATCGGGCCGTCCGGTTTGGGCTCCGTCGTGGAAGGTGCAGTTTTTCAGAGTCACCTCTGCCCCCCGGGCGTAGATGCCGTGGGCAGGGTGGCGGCCGAAGTTATAGCAATCGGGGTATTCCGCCCCGGTGGGAAGGGTTGGATTTGGCGTATACTTTCCCTCTAGGGTGGTAACCGACAGGTTTTTCAGGGTTACACCGGTGATCTTCATACCCGGCTGAGCCAGGATCATGCTGTTGCGGTAGGCTTTTTCCACCACCATATCCTCCACCGTGATGTCCGAAAGCCGTCCCCGGAAGTCCTCCAGACCGTAGCGGTTGCGGTTTTGGAGGAAGAGAAAGAGGGGGGATTCCACCGATGCCACCCGGTAGCGGCGGAAGGTGATATTTTCTACCTGGGCACAGTCGTTGGACTCTGCGGCAATGGCCGACAGGGCGGAGCGCATGTCACCCGGCGGGTTCCCTGCGCCCTCCTTT
>JAFYNU010000224.1 GCA_017547975.1 Clostridia bacterium | reverse complement strand
TGGTCCCCCGATGAACCCAACCTTTACGAAGGTACCCTCCGTCTCCACAAGGACGGCGTGGTGGATGTGGTGGAAAGCTATTTCGGTATCCGGGAAGTGGGTACCATGAAATGCGAAAACGGCTGCCGTTACGTCACACTCAACGGCAAGCCGGTCTATATCAATTCTACCCTGGACCAGTCCTTCAACCCCTGGGGCTTCTTTACCCTGCCCACCAACGAGGAAGAGGAAAATGAGATCCTTCGCATGAAGAAGCTGGGGCTCAACTCGGCCCGTATCCATATCAAGACCGAAGAACCCTTGAAGCTTTACTATGCCGATAAGCACGGCCTGATGATCATCCAGGATATTCCCTGCTTCTGGGGTGAACCCAACGAAAAAGCCAGAACCCTCTTTGACGAACAGATGGTGGAATGTATGCGCCGGGATATTAACCACCCCGCCATCGTCCACTGGGTCATTTACAACGAAACCTGGGGTCTCTTCACCGGGGACCGGCAGGATGCCAACAACCGGGAATACACCAAGGAAACCCAGGAATGGGTTCGTAAGAACTACCTCCTGGCCAAGGCCATGGATCCCACTCGTCTGGTGGAGGATAACTCTCCCTGCAACTACGACCACGTGGAAACCGATATCAACACCTGGCACTTCTACTCCAACGGCTACGGCCCGGTGAAGGAGGTCATTTCCTCCTTTGCGGAAAAGAGCTTTGTGGGAAGCTCCTTCAACTACATCGGAGGCAATACCATGACCGACGTGCCCCTGATGAACAGCGAGTGCGGCAACGTGTGGGGCATCGACGGTAACGCCGGCGACTCCGATATGGCGTGGCACTACCATTACATGATGAATCAATTCCGGCTGACCGAAAAGCTCTGCGGCTTCGTTTTCACCGAATTCCACGACGTCATCAACGAGTTCAACGGTTACTATCGGATTGATAACAGTGAAAAAATCTTTGGCTACGATGCCTACGTGCCCGGCATGAGCATGGTAGACCTGCACGCCCAGGACTTCCTGGCCTGCGACATGGCGCCCATGACCACCCTGAAGGCTGGGGAAACCATCTCCCTGCCCCTCTTTGTTTCCTCCTTCACCGATGAAAATCATGGTAAGGACATGGTGGTTCGTGCAGAACTCTGGTACACCGATGAAAATGGTGTGGAACATTTTGGTGACAGCAAGCTCCTGCCGGTTTCCTGGAACGCCTACGGCCTGACCTCCCTTGGAAACGTTACCTTTGAGGCTCCCATCCGGGATGCGGTGGCGGTGGTTCGGCTTTACCTGGAAACGGCTTGCGGTAAAATCGTGATGCGTAACTTCGTCTGCTTCGATGTGGCGGACAGCGCCCGGGATATTGTGGTTTCCCTGGCGGATGCGAAGACCGAAGGGGATGCCATTCTGTGCCAGAAGGGCGAAAAGTTAAATCTGTTGGGCACCGGCAAGGCAAGCTTTGTGGTGGCGCTTGGTGACGTGGATGCATCCAAGGGTGTTGAGGTTATCTTCGAAGCCTCTGCCAGAGAGGAATTCACCCACGACCATCCCGAAAATCTGCGGGCCGACGTGCGGGATGCCAACTATATGCTTGGCTACAAGGTTGACCGGGGCGAAAATAAGAACTGCTACTATATGACCGACGAAACGCCCTATCCCACCAATCTGGTGGTTACCATCAACGGGAAGACCATGAAGACCCAACTGGCCGACGCTCCGGCGGATGCCCGCGGTTGCCTGTCGTGGCATTACCAGGAGAATGACCGGAAGCTGGACGAAGCAGGAAGCTACGGCTACCTGGTTTCGATGGAAATTCCCGCCGACGCCATTGGGGAAGATAAGACCCTGAAAATCGAAATGCAATCCGACTGCGGTTTTGCCCTGTATGGCAGAAAGAGCGGCCGTTATCCCACCGGGCTCCGCATTGCGGCCCGTGGTTAAGAAATGGAGGATAAGAACATGAAAAATACCATCAATATTGCTTTTGTTGGCTTGTCGGGCCGTGGCTACGGCCTGATGGACCTGATGCTCACCACCATGGATGACATCAAGGTCACCGCCGTTTGCGACCTGTATGAGGACCGTACCGAAAAAGCCCGGGCCCGGGTGGAAGAGGTGACCGGTGTCTCTCCGTTTGCCTCCTGCGACTACAAGGAAGTGGTTGCCAGAGAAGATGTGGATGCGGTCATCACCCCCTCCAGCTGGACCAGCCACGTGGACGTTTGCGTAGCCGCCATGGAAGCCGGCAAGTATGCCGCCACCGAAGTGGGCGGCGCCCCCTCCATCGAGGACTGCTGGCTTTTGGTCCGCACCTCCGAAAAGACGGGGATGCCCTGTATGATGTTGGAAAACTGCTGCTATGGCAGAGAAGAAATGATGGTTTCCCGCATGGTACACGATGGCCTGTTTGGGGAATTGGTGCATTGCAAGGGGGCGTATGCCCACGACCTGCGGGATGAAATCTGCATGGGCCGGGAAAACCGCCATTACCGCATTCATAATTTCTCCAACCGTGCCGGTGACCTATATCCCACCCATGCACTGGGGCCCATTGCCAAAATGCTTGGCATTAACAACGGAAACCGTTTTGTTTCTTTGGTTTCCATGCAGACCAAGTCGGTGGGCCTGAACCTGTGGGCCAAGGAACACCGTGGGGAGAACGATGACCTTGCCACCCGTCGCTTTGCCGCCGGGGACGTGGTTACCACCATGATCCGCTGCGCCCATGGGGAAACCATCGTGTTGACCCATGACGACTGCCTGCCCCGTCCTTACTCCCGCGGCTGTCTGGTACAGGGTACCCGCGGCCTGTGGTCGGAGGACAAGAATGGCATTATGATCGAAGGCCGCAATTCCCACGATGGCTGGGATCATCATAGCTGGGAATCCATGGAAAACTACTTCAAAGAATATGAGCATCCTCTGTGGAATGAATTCATGAACGACGGTGTCCGCGGCGGACACGGCGGTATGGACTATCTGGTGCTCAGAGCCTTTGTAGAAGCCGTGAAGAAGGGCGAAGAACCTCCCATCACGGTCTACGATGCGGCTGCTTGGATGAGCATTACCACCCTGTCGGAAGATTCCTGCAACATGGGTTCCATGCCGGTGGCGGTACCCGACTTTACCCGCGGCAAGTGGATTTACCCCAAGAAGGCACCCAGAGGCAAGTACTCCCTGGATGAAGTGTGCGACGAAGCATTCTAAGTTGAGAAAGGTTTGGACAACTGAATTTGGCAAAATACAGACCATTTGAACAAAAACGAAAAAATATGGCTCCCATCATCTGGGCGGTTGGCCTGGGTTTGTTTGCTGTGGCATTATTTTTCGGCCTGGTGTTGGTGGAGGAACGGTTGGTGTTCACCGAAAACGGTTTGTTTTTCGATTTTGCCTCGGAGGAAATGGCACCCAAAGAGGAAGTGCCGGAATTTGTGAAGGTTCCGGAGATTGTGATCGAAAATATACCCGAATCGGAAGCCCCGCCGGAGGAGGAACGC
>JAFYNU010000223.1 GCA_017547975.1 Clostridia bacterium | reverse complement strand
TCCCAGTACCGCTGCCGATTGTTGCGAGGATGCTGATGCGGTAGCAAGTTTTGATCAAACTTTCCCCGAAAAAGAAAAGAAGTGGATGCCAAGTCAGGAGGAATTCTACATTTACCGTCATTCTTCGGTGGTGAGATAAAAAAATCCAGTAACCACAACGGTTACTGGATTTTTTATACTCTTTTTTCAAGTGAAACTGGGTAGATATACTCCACGCAAAACGGATTTCGAGGAGGACATGAACTATATTTAATAGATATCAAGGGCAGATTTTGCGTTTTCTATGTAAAGTTTGCTTGACATTTAATCAAATTTATGTTATATTTGTTTTGTAAAGCGAACTTTACGTTTCAAATATCTTTTCAGGGGGGTATTTTTTTGAAAAACAAAATAGAAGTTATCCGTAAGGAAAAGGGGATTCTCCAAGAGGAGTTTGCCAAGGCAATGGGCGTATCTCGGCAAACAATTAGTTCTTTGGAGAACGGACGCTACAACCCTTCCATTCTTTTAGCCCATAAAATTGCAACATTCTTTAGGATGACCATAGAAGAGGTCTTCATTTTTGAGGAGGAATAAGTATGAAGAAAAAAGATATTGTTTTTGGTGTGATATGGCTTTTGCTTGGTCTTGTTTTGGCCGTTCTATGCTGTCTGGTAACTTTGGACGCGT
This sequence comes from Clostridia bacterium, assembly GCA_017547975.1. Classification (GTDB taxonomy): domain Bacteria; phylum Bacillota; class Clostridia; order Oscillospirales; family QAMX01; genus RUG11797. The sequence continues at coordinate 6,956 of JAFYNU010000223.1, read as the reverse complement.
TTTGGAGCGGTGTGGGTTCTGCTTTGATGGTCGTTGGTATTGTGCGTCTGCTCCGCAGTTACCGTTTGAGCAGGAGTGATATTTACCGAGAAAAAAGAGAAGTTGCCGAAACAGACGAGCGATTCCACTTTATCCGCAACAAAGCCTGGGCTTGGGCGGGTTATCTGTTTATCATCATCTGCGCCCTGAGCACTATCGTGTTTAAACTTTTGAACCAAGATTTGCTGTGTATGGCTTCGGGTGGCGCCGTATGTTTGATGCTCGTGCTGTTTTGGGTATCGTTCTTTATTTTAAAGAAAAAGTATTGAAGCCATTGCGAAAGGATGGATATCTAAATCGGTGCAACTTGCCACATAAAGAAAAAGACACACCGTTGGGTGTGTCTTTTCTTTATATCGATACAGGGAATCGGTATGAAATGATGAACGAAGGGCTATGAACCCGAAGGCGAATAACTCGCAGGCAGAGAGCGAAGCGAGCGGTCGAACGGTGACGGGCGTCCCCAAACATTATTTTTTCAACTTCCAGCCATGGTCCCCATGGTAAATCATTTGCCTGGTCATTCCACCGTCTATGCAGATATTTTCACCGGTGATAAAACCTGCCATATCCGAACAGAGATATAACACCATATTGGCAATATCCAAAGGATTACCAACTCTGCCTACGGGCTGCTGAAGAGCATCCGCACCTTCATAAATCGTGTAATTGGTGTCGATCCAGCCGGGCGAAATGGAATTTACCCGTACCTTGCCCGCAAGACTTACCGAGAGTGCGTGAGTGAGCGCCGAAATCCCACCCTTTGCGGCCGTATAGCTTTCGGTTTCGGGCTGACTCATTCGGTCACGGGAAGAGGATATGTTGATGATGCTGCCTCCCATACGAAAATATGGCGCAAAAAGCTTTGCCAGATAAAAAGGTGCAGTCACACCGACCTTAAGGGCATATTCAAAATCTGCGTAGCTGCCATCCGTGATACCGCACATTTTCGGGGCGGCATTGTTGATCAAAAAATCGATCTTACCAAAATCGTGGATCACTTTATTCGCAAATTGTTCCAATGCTTGTTGATCCGCCAAATCGCCCACAAAATAGGGATTGTCCTGCAAATCGATGATGGCAACCCTGGCGCCGCAGGTTTCAAAGGCTTCTGCAATGCATTTGCCGATGCCCTGGGCTCCTCCGGTAACGACTGCTACTTTATCACGCATATCAAACATGGTCATGTACTCCCTTGGCTTTAATTTTGCAGAGTATTTGGGTCATGGTACCCATGGGGCAGAAACTGCACCAGGTACGGGGCTTGAACAGGAAATTCACTATAAACCCGATCATGGTGGAGGTGAGCATCAGACTATAGAAACCAAAGCTGAACTGGGCGATCCAATCGGCCACGGTACCTGCGGTATAAGTCCAACCCCACGGTACACGGAACATCCACAACAGCTTGATGGCTTCCTTCAAATTTGCTGCTCCGGCGGCTACCAGATAGGTCTGGAAGATCATATTGCCAAACATGGAAAGGAAGAACACCAGGAAACCATACCGGAACCATTTGGCGGCGATCCACGTGGGTGCCTGCTTTTTCAGAGAGCATTTGCCGCAGACGGCGAAGAGCTGCCCTCTGCCGCAGTAACGGTTGCAGAAGGCTTTGTTGCCGCCCACAATAGCAATGACCAGGGGGACCAGAAAATCGTTCATGCCCAGCCAGGCAAAGAGGATGTTAAAAAATCCAAGAGCGAAGAAAAGGATCGTCCAGATCCATAAGTAGTCATACCAATGCTTTTGTTTCATTTTGCTTCGCTCCTTTCATGGATCACAATGCAGCCGGCAGGGCAAACCTTGGCGCACAGACCGCAGCCAACGCATGTTGCTTCCTCTACCAGGGCGTAGCATCCTTTGTAAATGGAGATTGCATTTTTGGGACAGGCCTTCATACAAACGCCGCAGGCAACGCATACCTTGCGGTCGGGGGCAGCGAGTCTTTTCATAGTATCCAGAACACTCCTTTTGCATTTGTCATGCTGATCCAATTATACTGCGAAGAGATGAAAAAATCAAATGTTATCTGGAGTCTTTGGTAACGTTATCGGTGTGATGACCGGAACAGAATCGCGCATAAGGTTGGAAATTGTGTGCTTGGTGCCGATAAACGGTAATTGTGATGCAAAGGGGGGAGGTTCTCTTGCATCACCAACCTCCATCGGACTGTTTCGATGCTTTTTTGTTGGGAAAGGGAGACTCCCTGGAATCGATAAGCAATAGGAAACCGTGAAAAAGTTTGCAAGGCCGTGCCTTGCTTTTTGATGATGCATAAAGTATAATAAAGCAAGGATCATGGGACAAATCTGAATTTTGGGGGTTCTTATGAACAAATATGAATTATTGGACAAAAAATTCAAAAACTGCGAGCCGGTTTTCGGTACGCAAATGACCGTTACCTGCAGTACGATCATGCTGGAAAAGATGTATAGAGACGATTTGGACTTTATGCTGTTTGACATGGAGCACGGCATCTACAATACCGAAAATCTGGTGCCGCTGTTGCAGGTAACGCGCCTTATGGGACTTCCCAACGTGGTTCGCATTCCCTCCATCGAATATCCCTATTTCGCCCGTGCCATCGACATGGGCGCAGATGCGATCATGGTTCCCCGTGTGGAAACGGTGGAGCAGGTAAAGACTGCGGTGGATTCCATTCGGTTATATCCCGTGGGCAAAACGGGATATGGCGGACACGGCATTTTGAGAAAGAACGAAACCATGGAGGATTTCCAGGGGAACCGCCATTTGCTGATTCAAATCGAATCTCCCAAGGGGCTTGAAAACCTTCCGGCTATGCTGGAGACTTATGGAGACCAGATCGCAACGATCATTATTGGTCCCTACGATTTTTCGATCATGATCGGCGAGCCGGGGAACACCCTGGGCGAAAACTGCCAGGCGTGGTTCAAAAAGGTTTTTGACGTTTGCAAATCCTACAAAAAGTCCTGCGGCATATATTGCAACGACGCAAATGCGGCAGATATTTACAAAAAGCTTGGTGCAGAGGTATTTTGGTTCAGCATGGACCTGAATTTCCTGCTGAAGGGATACAACGAGACCTTTGATGATATCAAGAAGCTGTTTTGACCGTTTTCGGTACGGGGCCTCCCGAGGACCGGAAGGCACGAAAGGGAAATCGATATGAGTGTTTTTGGCATCAACGTGTTTGATTTTGGGGCAAAGGGTGACGGCATCACCGACGATACCGCCGCCATCCAGGCCGCCATTGACTTTGCCGCGGCGCGGGGCGGCGGAAAGATTCTTTTCCCCTACACCAGGGGCGGCTACCGCATTGCTTCCCCCGGCGTGGAATCGGTGGGCGGTAAGCCGGTACGGGCACAGCTGGTCATTCCGGCAGGACAGGCCAACATTCAGCTGGAGGGCGAAATGCCATGTCGGCTGCTCAACTCCTACATCGTCCGTCCCCCCGAGTCGGTGAAGGACAACTTTACGCCAACGACCTTCGGATCACTCCGATCGGACAACACCCGCCTCTTTTCCGACTGGGAAGCGCCGGAGGAACATGACCCCACCGCCCGCCCCTGGGCGATTTTGGCGGCTCCCCAGGGAAATTCCTGCAAGGGAAAATTCAGCGTATCCCAGTTTTCGATTTCCAATCTGGAATTCAGGGTCCACCTGAACAAAGAAAAAATGTACCCCACACAGTCGGCAGTCAATTTGCAGAACGTGGCAAGGGTCCATATCTCCGACAGCCAGTTCTGCCTGAACGAAACCGTGGGGGATACCCTTCTTGGCAAGGAACTGCAGGCAAATCCCTGCCATACCGCAGGCCTGATCACGTCGGGAGATCAAAACGACAACAACGTTCTGCGCAACGTGGCGGTTCAGGGATTCCGTTACGGATTCGTTTGCGGAGAACACGTGGTGGCCGATTATCTTTACGTTCATAACTGCGAAGAGGGAATCACCTTCCACGATTGTTCCCATTTATCGGTCATCCACCACGTGGTTGCCCAGCACAACACGGTCATTCTGTCCACAACGCAGGCCGAGCTTTTCGGAATGCCCAAGGGGCCCTGCAACGTTTTGGTAGAAACCGTTAACTTTGAATGCGGTACCGGGCTGAAACCGGCCGTTTCCGCTCTGCAATACGGCGTGTACGATCCCGATAAAAGACTTCACGGAAGTATCACGTGGCACAAACCGTGGGGGAAACAGGAATTCCCCGCCCTGTGCAGTGACGGTTTTGAAATCAAGCATTTTTAGCCGATTGGGCACAAAAAAACCACCGCAGGATCTCCTGCGGTGGTTTTTTATATGGAGTTGGATTCTTAGATGAGGGCGCGGAAGAGCTCGGCGATTTCTTCCACGGAGGTGTCGCGGGGGTTACCGGGACGGCAAGCATCGGCGAAGGCGCTTTCGGCCAGGAACTGAACGTCTTCTTCCTTCAGGATGCCCTTCAGGTCGGCGGGGATGCCCACGTCGGCGGCCAGCTTCTTGACCGCTTCGCAAGCGGCCTTGCGGTATTCTTCCTGGGACATGGCTTCGACGCCTTCAACACCCATGGCAATGGCGATATCCTTGTACTTTTCGCCGGTGCAGGGAGCGTTGTATTCCATGATGCTGGGCAGCAGAATGGCGTTGGCAACACCGTGGGGGGTATCGTAGAGGGCGCCCAGACCGTGGGCCATGCTGTGTACGATGCCCAGGCCAACGTTGGAGAAGCCCTGGCCGGCGATGTACTGAGCAAGAGCCATGCCTTCGCGGCCTTCGGGAGTGTTTTCGCAAGCGCCGCGCAGGCTCTTGGCGATCATTTCGATGGCCTTGATGTGGAACATGTCGGTCATTTCCCAGGCAGCCTTGGTGATGTAGCCCTCGATCGCGTGGGTCAGAGCGTCCATACCGGTGGAGGCGGTGAGGCCCTTGGGCATGGTGGCCATCATGTCGGGGTCAACAACAGCGATTTCGGGGATATCGTTCACGTCGACGCAGACGAATTTTCTCTTCTTTTCCACGTCGGTGATTACATAGTTGATGGTAACTTCAGCAGCGGTACCGGCGGTGGTGGGTACAGCAATGGTGAAGACAGCGTGATTCTTGGTGGGAGCAACGCCTTCCAGGCTGCGGACGTCGGCGAATTCGGGGTTGTTGATGATGATACCAACAGCCTTGGCGGTATCCATGGAGGAGCCGCCGCCAACGGTGACGATGGAATCACATTCAGCGGCCTTGAAAGCTTCTACACCGGCCAGAACGTTTTCAATGGTGGGGTTGGGTTTGATTTCGCTGAACAGGGAGTAAGCGATACCGGCGGCGTCCAGAACGTCGCTGACCTTCTTGGTTACGTTGAAGCGAACCAGGTCGGGGTCGGAGCAAAGGAATACCTTCTTGTAGCCACGGGCGGTGAGCTCGGTTGCGATTTCCGCAATGGCGCCCTTGCCATGGTAGGAGATGGTGTTTAATACGATACGATTTGCCATAATAACAGCCTCCTAAAATTGATCATAAGCAAAAACAGTTTCGCTCATCCTTATTTTACCACAAATCCGGATATATATCAATGATTTTTTGCTGACTCTCTGTTTCTTTCCCCTCCGGGTCAATCTTTTTTGCCGGGTTTGTCACAGAATTGCGCCCTTGACAAACGCCAGAACAGTGGGTATACTTTAACCAAAGCTTTATGATAATAAAGAAAGGAAGCTACACCATGAAGATCACCAATCTTGAAATTTTCTTCGTGAAACCCCGTTGGGCATTCCTGAAGGTTTCCACCGACGAAGGCATCGTTGGCTGGGGCGAACCGGTTCTGGAAGGCCGCACCCGCACCGTTTGGCAGGCCATTGAGGAGTTCCGCCCGGTTCTGATCGGTGCCGACCCCCTGCGCATCGAACACCTGTGGCAGATCATGTACCGCACCACCTTCTACCGCGGCGGCCCCATCCTGATGAGCTGTATTTCCGGTATTGAACAGGCCCTGTGGGACATCAAGGGCAAGTATTACAACATGCCGGTTTACGAAATGCTGGGCGGCAGAGTCCGCGACCGCATCAAGATGTACGCCCACATCTCCACCTCCCACACCCAGAACGAAATCGAAGGCCTTTACGAATGTGCCCTGGAACGCAAGGAAATGGGCTTCACCGCCATCAAGACCAGACCCAACGGTAAGAAGGGCCCGGTTCACGACGTGGAAAACCGCGCCTGGTTCAAGAGCGCTGTGGAATTCCAGACCAAGCTGCGCGAAACCGTCGGCGACGAAATGGACATCGCCATCGACGCCCACGGCTGTCTGACCCCCAACGTATCCATCCAGTTCGCCCGCGCCATTGAAGACCTGCACCCCATGTTCCTGGAAGAACCCTGCCTGCCCGAAAACGTGGACACCCTGGCCCGCATCGCCTCCATGACCAGCGTACCCATCGCCACCGGCGAGCGCCTCTTCACCAAGTGGGGCTTCCGGGAAGTTCTGGAAAAGCAGGCTGCTGTGGTCGTTCAGCCCGATATCTGCCACTGCGGCGGTATCTTTGAAGCCCGCAAGATCGCCTCCATGGCCGAAACCTACTACGCCAACATCGCCCCCCACAACCCCTTGGGCCCCATCTCCCTGGCCGCCTGTCTGCAGGTGGACGCCTGTTCCCACAACTTCATCGTCCAGGAACATCCCTGGGTCAAGGGCAACCTGCAGCTTGGCGAAGGCTACCTGAAGAACCCGTTCAAGGTTGTCGGCGGTTGCATCGACGTACCCACCGGCCCGGGTCTTGGCATCGAACCCGACGAAGAATTCATCCAGTTCAACCAGTACCCCGGCGACTGGGATACCCCCAGACAGTATTTCGAAGACGGCGCTATCGCCCAGTGGTAAGCGCACAGCCTTCGATTTGCAATAAGTGATTTCCCTTTAGGTCATCCCCTAAAGGATAGGTCTTGTATAGGATACGGCGCAACCCGCG
>JAFYNU010000222.1 GCA_017547975.1 Clostridia bacterium | reverse complement strand
GTTTCCCCCACAAAGAGGATGTTCCCAAGGTCGGCGCAAACCCCCACGTTTTTACATTCTCTTTCCAGCTCGTTCCACAGGCCGCCGTAGCCGGCCACGCTGTTGAAGTAAGCCCCCTGGTCTTCGTAAAGGCAGGTAACCCCATACCGGGCGGCGTGATTGGCAATGCGCGCGGCCGATTCCAGGATCCTTTCCCGTGCTTCGGCATAATCCGGATCGTCGGGGGTGGGGTGATAGGTGGGGAACAGGGTATGGTGCAGGAAGGGACATTCCATTTCGGACGCCATCTCGGCCTTTTTCATAAGAAAGGCCTCGTTTTCCGGCCGGTTCCACAGGGTGGTGTAAACCGAAAAGCAGGCAATGGGAAAGTCCTGTTTTTTGAAAATCCCTCCGAGCTCCCGGGCGGTCTTTGCGTCGGGGACCGGGTCGCAGGTTGGATGCTCGGTGCTGGCAAAGAGCTCGCCCCCGGAAAAGCCGAGCCCTTTGGCATAATCGGCAACCCCGGCAGGACCCCGGGAAAAAAGCTCATCGGTAAAGCCCGAAAACATAATGAAGTTCATATCAATACCCCCTTGATTGTGATATCACGGATACAAGCCGTTCACGCTTACAGAATGTGAATATCCTTCCGGTCGACCTTGCCGTCGGGATCCAGAACAGCGATCATATCGTCACGGTTTTCTTCGCACAGGCGGACACCCGCCACCGTGATGTTTTCCAGATCGATCCTTCCGATGGCGGCTTTTTCACCGTCACGGAGCCAGATCAATACCGGATCCTCGTGAAAATTGTGGCGAACCGAAAGGTTTTTCACCCTAACGTCCCGGATGGCACCCTCGTATGCGCAAATGGTGATGGCGGAGGAAAGGGTGTAATATACCTCCGTGTCGGTAAAGGAAATGTCGTAGTCGCAGGCGTTGGGATTGTTACCGGTGTTCACCGTGATCGACCCCAGGTGACGCGACCAGTTGGGCAGTGCAAACCCCACGTTACAGCGTTCGTACCGCACGTTGTGGGTATCGTAATTGTCCTCAAACACGATTCCGTAAGCCACCGCCTTGTCGGTCCAGGCATCCAGATCGTGGAAATAGATATCGTTGGTCCGGGTGGAGCCGTCACCGGTGGACTTGCATTCCGCCGCATCGTCCCCGGTGCGAAGGAAGCAGTTGCAAACCTCGCCCTGCACGCAATCGGAAAGCATGATTCCATCCGAAAAGATACGGTATGCAATATCCAGAATATCGCGCACGAACACCCTTTCCGAATTGGTGAAGCAAAGGCACCAGGACATACAGTTGATCAGCGTCAGATTCTGTACCGTAATGCCCTTCACGTGATTCAGGGCAAATCCGGTGGCCACGCTACTGGGAACTGCGGAATAGTCGATCAAACCGTGGCCCAGAATCGCCACGTCGGCGGTGTTGCGGCTGGCGATGATCGTTTTTACCCCATTTTCCGGAAGATAACGCACCTTCAGATAGGCGCCTTCCTCCAAAAACAGGGAGGAATGGGAGGGCAGGGAGATATGCTCGATCTCATGCCGTCCGGCCTTCAACACGTACACCGTGTTCTCTTCTTCAAAACAGGTATCCTTCATGGCGTGATACCCCGGGTAAATCTCTCTTTTAGAGGTGCGCCCCGGCATCCGGGCCCGTTTTTCCACCATAATGGTAAATGCACCCTCCACGTAATGGTCAAAAACAAAGCTGAAGCTTCCGTAGCCGTCCAGGGTGGCGTCCACGTCAAAATCCCCGGTGATGGCGGCCTTTACCCCCCGCCCTTCCGGCAGCACCACCACCCGATTGCGCTTTTGTGCCAGAGTCAGGTGGAGCCGGATGGGAAAATCGGTATCTTCATCCACCAGAATGTAGGCAAAGCTGTGGGTGGAGAAGGTGGCCCGGGATGCATAGACCGGCAGGACTGCCCCATTGGCCTCTGCCCGCAGGTAGGGGGAGGTAATGACCCCGTTTTCGGTGGGTCCGTTGTACCAGCTGTTATCGGCCTGAAACACCTGCCGTTGCCAGGTAAATACCTCGCTCAGGGTGGGCAGGGTAGGAATACCTTCGTAATGTACCGTGGAAATTGCCATACTTCATGTTCCTCCGTGACTGAATAATTTCTGCGTACTCCTATGGCCGCCGTTGAAACGTCGGTATCAAGGGGCTGGCCTGCGATAGCAATCCGATTCCCCGGACAGCAGAGATGCGCAAAGAATCAGATCGTCTGTACAGTATACTCTATTTGGGGGCGTGTTACAAGCATTTTTCTGTTTTTCATTGAATCCCGGGACGCAATCATGTATAATAGGATCAAAACAAAGCCACGCAGGAGGGGTTTACCATGAAAATACAGCCTTCAATTTGCAAACAGGGGGAGCTTCACTTTGATCCGGCGGCATTCCAAAATCCCGGGGTGGAGTACGCCGCCTTTTATAGCTGGGTGTGGAACGGCGTGCTGACCCGGGAGGAAATTCTCCGTCAGCTGGATGAAATGGCGGGGCTGGGAATCCGGGCCATGTACGTGATTCCCGAACCCAAGCACTTCCGACCCAAAACCATGCCCACCGAGCTGGAACCCGACTATCTGACCGATGAATATTTCACCGAGTTCCGCTTTGCCATGGAGGAAGCGGCCAAGCGGGGAATGCGGCTGTGGCTCTACGACGAGGGGGGCTGGCCCTCCGGCGGAGCCTGCGGCAGGGTGCTCCTGGAGCATCCCGGGCTTGCCCGGCGGAGCCTTGCCAAACGCACCGTGCAATATGCCGCCGGAACCCGTTACGCCATGGAGGAACCGGTGGTAGCGGCCTTTGTGAATAAAACCTGCCCCATTGACAGCGGATATTGCTTTGTGCAGGATACCGAGGTGGATGAATATTGGTCGGAACCCCACGATTCGGGGGACGCCACCTCCGACTACCCCGATCTTTTGAATCCCGAAAGCACCGATGCCTTTCTTGCCTGCACCCACGAGGGGTATAAGCCCTATCTTTCACATCTCTTTGGCGGGGCGCTGGATGCGGTATTCACCGACGAGCCCAAAGCCCCCGAAAGACCCTTCAGCCAGGCCCTCTTGCGGGAATTTCAGGAGAAGTACGGCTACTCCCTGCTTCCCTTCCTTCCCTACATCATGGGGGAAGCCCCTGCCGATGGAGCGGCGGAGGATGCTCTGGTGGATTACTACGAGCTTGCAAGCGAGCTCTTTTGCAAAAATTTCTTCCTGAAGGAACGGGAATGGTGCCACCAAAACGGGCTTGCTTTCACCGGCCACGTGGACCGGGACGATGAGCTTATGGGAGCCCACTATGGGCAGCACTTCCAGACCCTGCGGGCCCTGCGTACCATGGACCTTCCCGGGGTGGACGCCATCTGGCGGCAGATCTGGATGGCACCCCACGACCGCAGTGCCAAATATGATTTCTTCCCCCGCATGGCTTCCTCTGCCGCCGCCCAGGTGGGGTGCGGACGGAGCCTGACCGAAAGCTTTGGGGTTTACGGTCCAGGGCTCAGCTATGATAATATGCGCTACACTCTGGGAGCCCAGGCCATTCGGGGGGTCAATCTGTGGAATGCCATGGTGATCTCCTACGGCAAGGAGGATCACCATATGACCGGGGAGCTTCCCTCCTTTGGGGAGATGACCCACCCCGACCTTAGGGAAATGAACCGGTATATGGATCGCCTTTCCTACCTTTCTTCGGTGGGGCGGGCGGACAATGCCCTGGCGCTTTACGTGCCCACCCGGGATTTGCACTCGCCTGCCCTGTGCCATGGGGCGGAGGAGGGCTTTGTGGCCCTGGGGAATCGGTTGGAGGATGCGGGATTGTCCTTCGATCTCTTTGACGATGACGTTTTGGAAAACGCCGACCCCGCCGGGGTGTGCGGCGGTAAGGTGGTAGTGGGGAATGCCTGCTACACCGACCTTGTGATTCCCTGTGTAAAAAAGATGCCGGCGGCAAGCAAAAAAGTCCTGTCGGACTTCATTGCCGGGGGCGGCAGGGTCTACGTGACCGATGCGTTGCCCGATGTTCCGGGTGTCCTGCCCTTTGAAGCGATGCCCCTTTGCTTCGATGGCCGGGTGGACGCCGAAAAGGGAATCCTTTGCCAAAAACGGAGCCTGGAAAACGGATCACTGCTTCTTTTCTGGAACGAAACCACCGAAGTCAAGGCGGTAACCTGGAAGGGGACCGAAAGAGCGTACCGGGTGGACGTGACCGAAGGTGCGATTTATGCCGTGGGGCAAACTCTGACGCTGCAGTCGGGTGAAACCGGGGCCGTTTGGGTGACCGACCGGATTCTTCCGGTGAAGGCCGAAG
>JAFYNU010000221.1 GCA_017547975.1 Clostridia bacterium | reverse complement strand
GTATGAGGAACCCCTGGCCGAAAGCCTGCGGAATATGAAGCGGAGAAAGAATCCCGCCCGGGCAAGCCTCCTGGCCAAAGCCCTGGAAGAGCTTGTTGCGGAGCAAGGGCTGACCTTTGACTATATTACCTGCGTACCGGTGCACTGGCGGCAAAAACTGACCAGGGGATTGAACCATAGCGAAGAAATTGCCATGCGCCTGGCGAAGTATACCCGAATTCCTTACTGTAGGATACTGCAAAAGTATCTTCGGAACAAGCGACAGAGTGGCTTGACCCAAAAGGAACGGAAGGCCAACGTGTACGGGGTGTATCGCCTGAATCGGCGTTGGGAAGGGCGGCTTGCCGGGAAAACTATCCTGGTTGTCGATGATATTGTTACCACGGGAAGCACCCTGGGGGAGGTGTCCCGGATTTTGAAAATGAGTGGTGCCACCCGGGTTCACTGTATCACGGTGGCGAAAAGTATAACCAAATACAAAAACGCTTCCAAACCGCACACGGCGGTGAGGAAGCGTTCCTTTTTTTACGTAGCAGAATCGGTGGAGGAAGTGGACCCCGTTTGGCTTTCGGACTCACTCTCCGATTCGGTTTCGGATTCTGTTTCACTTTCCGGTTCGGAGGTGGCGGGGGCGGTATCCGGGGGAGTCTCACTTTCCACCTCGGTGGTGGGAGCAGACCCGGTTTCGCTTTCCACCTCGGTGTTGGTATCCGGTTCGGTATTCGGGATGGTATCGGGCTCTTCAGCAGGGGGATTCAGCCAGGGGCTTGTAGGATCGGTATCGGTGGGATCCCAGTTGCGGCAAGTGACGTTGCCGGAAATTTTTGGGGCAGAAGGCTTGCCCAGGGGACCGGGATCACCGGAACTGTAGAATTCCACAGTTTTAATGTTGGATTTGTTGTTGTAGATCCAAAGGGCGTCCTTCAGCTGAAGGCGGATGCACCCCATGGAGGCGGAGGTCCCCAGCTTGTCGAATTCGGCGTACTTTAAGCTGCCGTTGTCCCCCCTTGGTCAGATAGGGGACCGAGTGGAACAGAATATTTCCAGTAATCTGGGTGGTGTAACGACCGTAAACATTGCCAAAAAGTCCCTTCCACTTCCATTTGTACTTGCCGGAAAGGCTGTAGATACCCGATTTGGGGGTGGCTGATCCGGTGGAACAGATCATGGCCTTGTAGGGTACGGTATAATTGCCATCCTCGTCGTATGTATAGATGGTGACGACGTTGGCCTGGTTATTGACCTTGGCAATGTATTTATAAGCAGGAGGCTTGGGCTTTTCTTCTTCTGTGGTAGCAGGCTTGGAGGTGGCGACAGGCTTTTTATTGGAGGTGGGATTTTTGGTAGAAGTGGGCTTTTTTGTGGTTTCCTTCTGGCTCTCTTTTTCGCTCTCGCTTTCCGCTTCGGATGCGGATTCTGTTTCGCTTTCGGATGCGCTTTCCGATTCGCTTTCCGATTCGCTTTCCGATTCGCTTTCAGACTCTTCCACCGATTCACTCTCGGATTCGGATTCCGGGAGTGCTTCCGAATCGGGTTCGGTTTCGATTACCGACTCGGATTCGGTTTCGGATTCTTGTTGGCTGATGTCGGATGCCGGCTGGGACTGGGTACAGGCGGCAAGGGTTATGAGAGAAGCAAGTAACAAAAAGACAGCGACGGTCCGGCGTAAATATGTCATGAAGATACCTCTTGTTTGTCGATAGATAAAAGGAAAGACGATTGGGTTCCTAGAGTATAACACAAATGCCGAATCGTGTCAAATAAAAAACACAACCCTGCCAAAAAGCAGGGTTGTGTGGATAATTCAACTGACTTTGGAAGCCGATGGGATTAATACATGCCCATGCCGCCGTCCATGCCGCCCTGAGCGGGAGGAGGCAGGGGTTCCTTCTTATCGGCAACAACGGCCTCGGTGGTGAGGACCATGCTGGCGATGGAAGCGGCGTTTTCAATGGCGGAACGGGTAACCTTAGTCGGGTCAACGATACCGGCCTTGAACATGTCGCAGTAAACTTCGTTGAAGGCGTCGAAGCCGAAGCCAACGCGCTTGGAGTTTCTGATCTTTTCGATGACCACAGCGCCGTCGATGCCGGCGTTGGCGGCGATCTGTCTCATGGGTTCTTCCAGAGCCTTCAGAACGGTGCGGACACCGGTCTTTTCGTCGCCTTCGGAAGCCTTCAGGAGCTTTTCAACAGCGGGGATGGCGTTGATGAAAGCAACACCGCCGCCGGCGACCATGCCTTCTTCCACAGCGGCACGGGTAGCGTTGAGGGCGTCTTCGATGCGGAGCTTCTTTTCCTTCATTTCGGTTTCGGTAGCGGCACCGACCTTAATGACGGCAACACCGCCGGAGAGCTTGGCGAGGCGTTCCTGGAGCTTTTCCTTATCGAAATCGGAGGTGGTGACAGCGATCTGAGCACGGATCTGGGCGATGCGGGCAGCGATTTCTTCCTTGTCGCCGGCGCCGTCTACGATGATGGTGTTTTCCTTGGAGATCTTGACCTGGCGGGCACGACCCAGCTGGAAGAGCTGAGCATCCTTCAGTTCCAGACCAACTTCTTCGGAGATGACTTCACCGCCGGTGAGGGTGGCGATATCCTTGAGCATTTCCTTGCGGCGATCGCCAAAGCCGGGTGCCTTGACCGCAACAACGTTCAGAGTACCGCGCAGGCGGTTGACGATCAGAGTGGACAGAGCCTCGCCCTCGACATCCTCTGCGATGATGACCAGCTTGCGGCCGGTCTTCATGATGCCCTCCAGCAGGGGAACCAGATCGTTGATTACGCTGATCTTCTGATCGGTGATCAGGATGAAAGCATCATCCATCACAGCTTCCATCTTGTCCGTATCGGTGACCATATAGGG
>JAFYNU010000220.1 GCA_017547975.1 Clostridia bacterium | reverse complement strand
CAGCTTGATGAAGGGATAGCTTTTGTCGTCCTTCAGCTTGATGTTGTATTTGGGCAGGTGCTTTTTGATGAGGATGTTTTCCAGCACCAGGGCATCAAATTCGCTGTCGGCTACGATCACTTCAAAATCGTGGACGTGCTCCACCATTTTGGTGACCTTGGGGCTGTGGGCGGCCGATTCGTGGAAATACTGGGATACCCGGTTTTTCAACGCCCGGGCTTTGCCCACGTAAATGATGGTGCCCGAACTGTCCCGCATGATATATACGCCGGGCACCAGGGGCAAACCGGCGGCTTTTTGACGCAGTTCGAAACGATCCATAACACTCTCCCAATCAGCAGTATCCTACAAAAATCGGCGCCGCGAGTACGCAGCGCCGGAAAATGGTCAATTCAAATCAATCAGTCAATGTAATCCTTGGAAACCATGCTGGCCAGCGCTTCCACAGCGGCGACTTCGTCGCTTCCGTCAGCAATCAGGTTGATTTCCATGCCCTTGACAATGCCCAGGGACAGAACGCCCAGCAGGCTCTTGGCGTTAACGCGTCTTTCGTCCATTTCGATCCAAATGGTGGACTTGAATTCGGTGGCCTTCTGAATGAAGAAGGTAGCGGGTCTTGCGTGGAGGCCAACCTGGGTATTTACTTTAACAGACTTCATGATCATATTGAGTTCTCCTATAAAGAAAAGATGAAATTTCTACATTACTATACATAATAGTATATCCAAAAATAAGGCAAATGTCAAATAAAAAGGCACAAAATAGTGACGGTATTCTTGCAGAAATCCCGGAAATTATCGTGATAATTCACGAAAATGCAGGGGATGCGACGATAATTCGCTCCTTGCCCGAAAGATCGGTGAGGATGCGGACCTCTCCGGCACCGGCATCGGTCAGGATTTTGGCAATTTCGGGGGCTTGGGTGTGACCGCATTCCAGCACCAAATGACCCTTGGGAGACAGCCCTGGCAGTCGATATTTAGCGATGGCCCGGTAGAAATCCAATCCGTCGGGGCCGCCGTACAGGGCCAGGTGGGGTTCGTATCCCTTTACCGAATGATCCAGTTCTTCGCCGGGGGCGATATAGGGGGGATTGGAGACGATCAAATCGTAGCTTTCGTCACTGCTGCCCAGGGCGTCGTCCACCCGAATGGTCAGGGGTAGACCCGGGTGGCGTTCGGCGTTTTTTCGGGTAACTTCCAGGGCAATGGGGGAGATGTCCCCCAAAACCACCTCTCTGGGATTTCCCTCCAGGGCCATGGTGATGCCGATACAGCCCGATCCGCAACAAAGATCCAAAACCCGGTCACCGGGGTGCATCAAATCCAGTGCGGCGGCAACCACCTCCTCGGTTTCCGGCCGGGGAATCAACACCCCCGGGGAAACGTGAAAGGGACGGCCGTAAAAATCCCACTCCCCAATCAGGTAAGCCAGGGGTTCCCCCTGGGCCCGGCGGGCAACAAGGGCGTCGAATGCCTCGGCCTGGGCAGACGATACCGGGGCGTCGGGATCGAGAAAATAGGCTTCTTTGGAAATGGAAAGCAAATGCAGGAGCAGTTCCCTGCTTTCAAAGGCGGCGTTCTCTTCGGGGATTTTTGCCTTGCCCCGAAGCATTAACTGACGGCGGGTCACCATTTGTCGCTGTCATCGGAGGGGATCACTTCGTTCATGGCGGCGATGGCGGCCCGGATCATGTCGTCATCCGGTTCAAACACCGTCAGCCGCTGAACCCACAGGCCGGGAGCCCGGACGATGCGGGAAAGCCAGTTGTCGGTGCGGCCCACCAACCGATTGATTTCGTAGGTGATACCCACCAGAAGGGGCAGACACACAAGACGCAGACCGATCCGCATCCAGATGTTGTCCCAGGTGAGGAAGCTATACACCAAAATGCCGATGAAGAGCACCACAAATAGGAAGCTGGTGCCGCACCGGGGATGGAAACGGGATTGGGGGCGGACGTTTTCCACCGTCAGCGGAAGCCCCTTTTCGTAGGCGTAGATGGTTTTGTGTTCCGCTCCGTGGAAGGCGTAGACCCGTTGCATCTCCTTCATGTGGGAGGTGCTCCACAGGAACAGGATGAAGATCACCATCTTGATGGCCCCTTCGATCAGGTTCAGGAGAATGTGGTGGGAGATGAAGGGACGCAGGAAGCTGGTCAGGAAGCTTGGCAGGAAGATGTACATGAAAATGGGAAGAAGGATACCGAATACCATGGAAATGCCGATCATCCACTTTTCCAGGGTTTCGGGCTTGAACTTGGATTCCAGCCATTTGTCAAACTTGCTGGGCTCTTCCTCCACGAAATCCTCCGCTCTGGTGGCCGAATCGGTGAGGCATTTCATGCCGCTTGCCAGGGAGTAGAGCATGTTGGCCACCCCGCGGATCAAGGGCAGACCGAGAATTTTGTATTTCTTGCCGGGAAGAACCGAATCCTTCACTTCCACGTCAATGGATTTGTCACCTTTCAGGTAAGCGCAGGCCATTTTTTCGGGGCCCCGCATCATAATGCCTTCAATCAGCGCCTGACCGCCGATGGAGGTTTTGCGAATCAATTTATCGGACATGAGGTCTCCTTTCAGTGGGATGCGATTGGTATCTGTAATTATATCACAAAGATGGGGAATTGTCCATGAAAACCCCCGAAAATTCCAAAAGAGCAAAAGAAAAATCGACAGAAAAGAAAAATCCCCGAAAAGAGTTGATTTTTTGCGGCTTTCCGTGTATAATAAAGTGTATTTATATAAGCATACCGGGAAACCGGATTTTCACCAT
>JAFYNU010000219.1 GCA_017547975.1 Clostridia bacterium | reverse complement strand
GACCAAGCAATACCATAAGCTCTTTGAGCTGGACGGTGTGGAGCTGGAGTTTGAGGAAGCGGCTCTTCGGGCGGTTGCCAGGGAGGCTGTGGAACGCCACACCGGTGCCCGTGGTCTGCGCTCCATTCTGGAACGGGCCATGACCAACATCATGTTTGAAACCCCCTCGGCCGATGACATTGAAAAGGTCATCGTTACCGAAGAATGCATCACCCAAAAGGCGCCGCCCAAGATCATCCACGGCAAGGGCGGACAGAAGGCCCTGGAAGCGTAACTTCCGGGTTACATTTCAAAAAGCAAAGGTGCTATGTGGTCATCAGCGCGGCAAAACCAACCCCAATTGATTTCTGCCCACGCCCGGCGGCAACGGCACCTTCTTTTATATTCAACGTACCCCCCCCATGGGGTGGAAAGGAAACAAAATGAAAAAAGCAATCGCTCTTATGCTGGTTCTTGTTATGGTATTCGCTCTGGTTGCCTGTTCCTCCGGAGAGGAAGCCGAGGGAGAAAAGGCAGAACGCCCCGATACCCTGGGAAACGCCCTGCTCACCGATTTTGAGGAGCAGAAGAAGGCCAATCCCGAAATCACCGCCCAGGAACTGGCGGACGCTCTCATTACCAACGAAAAGATTCTCTTCGCCCCTGCCACCATGCCGGTGGAGCCGGGCTTCCTGTCCGGTTTCTCCAATGAAATTACCGGTTTTAGCGAAGGCATCATGTTTGCACCCATGATCGGCTCCATCGCCTTTGTGGGCTACGTTTTCGAAGTGGATGGGGACGTGGATGCCTTCATGGAAACCCTGAAGACCAACGCCGACCCCAGATGGAATATCTGCGTGGAAGCCGAAGAAACCATTGTTGGCAATGTGGACAACACCGTTTTCTTTGTCATGTGCCCCACCGCTCTGGAAGCTGAGTAAATCCCAAAAGCAGCGGACACACGGAAACGCGTGTCCGCTTTTTTACTACTTTGCATGGAGGTTGGGAAATGCTCTTTTCCGGAATCCCTTTTTTGTATTACTTTTTACCCATTGTCCTGATTCTCTATTTTTTGGCTCCGAAAAAGCTCAAAAACAGCGTACTGTTGCTGGTCAGCCTGGTGTTTTACGCCTGGGGAGAACCGATTTATGTGATTTTGATGGTGATCTCGATCCTGCAGGGGTATCTTTTTGGAATATTAATCGGACGGGATAAGGAAAAAAGACCCCGCCGGGCCAAAATCTGGATGTGGTGCTCGGTGGTGTTCAGCCTGGGGATGTTGGGCTACTTCAAATATGCCGACTTTTTCCTCTCGAATTTCAACGCTGTCACCGGGCTTTCGTTGCCTCTTCTGCGTGTGGCTCTGCCCATTGGCATCAGCTTCTATACCTTCCAGATTTTAAGCTACGTCATCGACGTGTACCGGGGGGATGTGGCACCCCAAAAGAATCCCATCACCCTGGGGGCCTATATCGCCATGTTCCCCCAGCTGATTGCGGGCCCCATTGTTCGTTACAGCGACGTGGAGCGGGAACTTCGGGAGCGGAAGCACACCCTAGCGGATATGGCCTATGGTGTTCGGCGGTTTGTGCTGGGGCTTGGGAAAAAGGTATTGATTGCAAACTCCCTTGGGGAGCTTTGCGCTGCGTTTGGCGCAGCCACCGACCCGGCTGCCCTGTTTTTCTGGCTGAATGCCGTAGCCTATTCCCTGCAGATCTATTTTGACTTTTCGGGCTACAGCGACATGGCCATCGGTTTGGGCCGTTTCTTTGGATTCCATTTCATGGAAAACTTCAACTACCCCTATATTGCAAAGTCGATCACCGAATTTTGGCGGCGGTGGCACATCTCCCTTGGGGTCTGGTTCCGGGATTATCTCTACATTCCCCTGGGGGGCAACCGGGTGTCCAAGCCCCGGTGGTTCTTCAACCTGTTCGTGGTGTGGTTTGCCACCGGCTTTTGGCATGGGGCGGCCTGGAACTTTATCCTGTGGGGGCTCTATTTTGCGGTCTTCCTGGTGATAGAAAAATTCTGGCTTCTGCCCTGGCTGGAAAAGACCGGGAAATTTGCCTTCCTGCGGCATCTTTACGTGCTGAGTCTGGTTCTGGTGAGCTTTGTGATTTTCAACGCACCCACCTTTGAAGCGGTGGGGTTCCAGCTTGGGGGACTCCTTGGGATTGG
>JAFYNU010000218.1 GCA_017547975.1 Clostridia bacterium | reverse complement strand
GGAAGAAGAATGAAGGTTCTCTTTATGGGCACCCCAGCCATCGCCGCACGGGTTCTGGAAGAAATCCTGACCGCCGGGCATGATGTGGTGGGTGTTTTGACCCAGCCGGATAAGTCCCGTAACCGCGGCATGAAAAGTACACCTTCCGACGTGAAGGTTTTGGCTTTGGAAAAGGGATTGAACGTGTATCAGCCCGAGACCCTGCGGGGAGAAGCCATCAAGCCCCTTTTGGAAGAACTGGATCCCGACGTCATTGTGGTAGTGGCATACGGTAAAATCCTGCCGACCTACGTACTGGAATATCCCAAATACCGTTGCATCAACGTACACGCCTCCCTGCTTCCCAAGTACCGGGGTGCCGCTCCCATTCAGCGGGCCATCATGGCAGGGGAGAAGCAGACCGGCGTTACCATTATGTATATGGAAAAGGGCATTGATACCGGCGATATGCTGATGCATACCGTGGTGCCCATTGCCCCGGATGATACCACCGAAACCCTCACCCAAAAGCTGGCAAACGCGGGAGCACCCCTGATGGTGGAAGCCCTGCGAGCGGTGGAAGCGGGGCAGGTTATGCCTAAGAAGCAGGATGAATCCCTCCAAACCTATGCTTCCATGATGAGTAAGGAAGATGGTGTAATCGATTGGAACGAATCTGCCTATCTGGTCAGTGCGAGAATCCGCGGATGCGATCCATGGCCCTGCGCAGAAGGAACCATCGATGGCGTAAAACTCAAGCTGTTTGCGCCGACTCTTTGCGGCAGCAAGACCGATATGATTCCCGGTACCGTAGTAGAAGCGGGCAAAAAGGGCCTGATCGTGGCCTGTGGCAATGGAGAACTGCTTTCCATTGGGGAAGTACAGCCCGCCGGCAAAAAACGCATGCCCGCCAGTGCATACTTTAACGGACATCCCATTAAGGAGAAAACGATACAATGACCCCCATTTCACCCGCTCGCCTGTGTGCCTGCCGTCTGCTTTTCCGCTGGGAAAAGGAGGACGCATTTGTGGATATTTTGTTCCGGGAAGCCATGGAAGAATCCGATCTTTCGCCCCGGGACAAGGCACTTGCTGCCTTTTTGCTTTACGGTACGGTGGAGAATTTGATGTATATCGACTACCTGTTGGCAAAAGCTTCTACCATACGTCTGAAAAAGATCCATCCAAGGGTACTTTGCATTTTGCGGGTGTCGGTATTTCAAATTTTATTTGGGGATAAACTGCCCCTCCATGCCGTTCTCAACGATGCGGTCAGTATGGTGGGGAAGATCAATCCCAAAGCCAAGGGCTTCTGCAACGCCGTGTTGCGAAAGCTTTCGGGATATCGGCAAATTGAGCCTGAAATTGAGGCCGAAACCGAGGAAGAGCGTCTTTCTATTCGATATAGCCATCCGCTTCCATTGGTCAAGCTCTACCGGGAGACCATGGACCTTGCGGAATGCGAAGCCATGCTTGCATGGAACAATGGGACACCGCCCACCGAAATTCGCTGGAATTCCCTGCTTGGCAGTAAGGAGTCGTTGAACGAGAGCTTAGCATCGGCTGGAATTATCCCTGAATGGGATTCCGATCTTCCTATGTGTGCCACCCTTCCCGGACAGGTGAACCTGGAGGAACTGGAAGCCTTTCAAAAGGGCTTGTTTACCGTTCAATCCCGTTCCAGCGTGCTGGACGTGCTGGCAGCCGATCCGAAACCCGGAGAGTTTGTGGTGGATACCTGTGGAGCGCCCGGCGGTAAAAGCTTTATGGCAGCCGCCATGATGAAAAACAGGGGGATGATCGTGACCCGGGATATTTATGCCGGCCGCGTGGATGCCATTCGGGAGGGGATCAAACGGCTTGGTGTGAAGATCATGGTTCCTGAAGTCCACGATGCATCGGTGGAGGATAAAGTACTTTCAAAGAAGGCCGATCTGGTCATTTGTGACGTACCCTGTTCCGGTCTTGGTGTTATTTCCAAGAAACCGGATATCAAATACAAGAGCATGGAAGGAATCGAGGGATTACCGGACCTGCAAAAGGCTATTTTACGTGCGGCATCAGGAATGGTGAAGCCTGGCGGCAGGTTGGTATATTCTACCTGCACCACCAATAAACATGAAAATGAAGAAGTGGTGGAGGCGTTTTTGGCGGAAAACCCTGAATTCTGCCGCGAGGATGCAAAACTACCGGCAAAATATGCGACAAGGAATGGGGAACGCCTGCTTCTGCCCACACGGGATGGTGTGGATGGCTTCTATTTTTGCAGGATGAAGAGGAAACAAGCATGATGGATAAGGTGGATTTGCTTTCCCTGACAGCAGTGGAGATGGAAGAGTTTGTAATCTCTCTGGGGGAGGCAAAGTTTCGTGCAAAACAGGTATATGAATGGGTGGTTAAGGGAAATGATATTCCGGAAATGACCAATCTTTCCGTTGCATTTCGGGAGAAACTGGCACAGAATGCCTATGTCAGCCGGGTTACCACCGTTGTACACCAAAAGTCGAAGGATGGAACCGAGAAGTTTCTCTTTGCTTTTCCGGATGGACAGAACTCAGAATGTGTTTTGATGCGATATCATCATGGCAATTCCGCCTGCATTTCCACACAGATTGGTTGTCGGATGGGGTGTGCCTTCTGTGCTTCCACCCGGGGCGGATTGGTTCGTGACCTGACACCGGGGGAGATGCTTGCCGAAATATACGGCATTATGCGGGAAAGCGGAGAACGGGTATCCAGCATTGTACTGATGGGAACCGGGGAACCGCTGGATAATATGGAGAACGTGGAAAAATTCATCCAATTGATTACCGCCGAAAAGGGTCTCAATCTGGGTGCACGGCATATTTCGCTTTCCACCTGCGGTCTGTGTCCCAAAATTGATATGCTGGCCGACAAAAAGCTGCAAATCACCCTTTCGGTGTCGCTGCATGCTCCCAACAATGAAAAACGGAATCAGATCATGCCGGTGAATAAAGCCTACCCGGTGGAAGAACTGATGAAGTCCTGCAGGCGATATTTTGACGTGACGGGGCGCCGCATTTCCTTTGAATACGCCATGATCCGGGGGTTCAACGATACCAGGGCGGATGCCATTGAGCTTGCCGGTATTCTTCGCAATATGCACGCCCACGTCAATCTGATTCCCCTGAACTACGTGAAGGAATCTCACTTTATGCCCTCCACCCGGGAGGACGTGGATGCCTTTTGCGAAGAACTGGGAAAACGCAATATCAACGTAACGGTACGCCGCCGCCTTGGCAGTGATATTGATGCCGCCTGCGGACAACTGCGTGCCAATCAAAATAAAGGATGAATCATGGAAGTTACCCGAATTTTTCTCACAAGTGAGAAAATCGTTACCCCCATAACTCTGGCTTTGGTTAGTGATCTGCATAACAGAAACGCAAAAAAGGTATTGGCAGAACTGGAAAAACTGCATCCTGACATGATACTGATGCCGGGGGATATTTTTGACCATCAGCCTCTCCCAGGGAAAAGGAAGCAGTATGAAAGCCTACGTTTTCTTCAGGAATGCGGGAAAATTGCACCGGCTTGGTTTTCCGTTGGCAACCATGAATGGGTTGCAGAGGAAAATCTGGAAGCCATCCTGGCATCCTGCGGTGTAGCGCTACTGGACGATACCGCCCAGCGGGTGGGAATCAAAGGAAACGACGTTGTCATCGGTGGGTTGACTTCTCCTTGCGGCAGAGCTGGAAGATACAGCAGATTATACACCCCGGATCCCGACGTGAAGTTCCTGGACCGGTTTTCCGATATGAAGGGATATAAAATACTCCTTTCACATCATCCCGAATACTACCCCCGGGTAATCGCACAGCGTTCCATCGACCTGACCCTTGCCGGTCACGCCCACGGAGGGCAAATCCGCTTCCGGGGACAGGGTTTGTTTGCGCCGGGGCAGGGCTTCTTTCCGAAGTATACCTCCGGTCTTTATGACGGAAAGCTGGTTGTGAGCAGGTGACTTGGTAACCACACCCCAATTCCGCGGCTTTTTAATCGGTTTCAATTGATTCAGATTACAATTTCTCCCATGGAAACTTGCTCCCTGGAATGAAAGAACTTACCTCGATTAAACGACGTGCTTCCGTGATATGATAATGGAGCGTTACCAAGTGACGCAGAAACGGGAGGAAGAAAAATGCGAGGATTTATAACAGGAATTGCCATTGGAGCCATGGTGGGTGCCGCTTGCGGTGCGTTTATGACACCGGGGGCAAACAAGAACGTAAAAGCGATCCGATGCCAAATGGCGAAAATGGGAAAATGACCGAACAAAAAGACGGCTGTTCTTCGGAATGGCCGTCTTTTTTGAAAATAGTACGCAAAATAGTACAAAATTCGAAAAATATAGTTGACAAACAGGGGAGAGCCGTGTATAATACTAAGTAATTTGGTAGAGGCGCAGTCTTCATGAGTACCTCCCACATCATCGGTTCGGAAAAACCGTGGGGGAAAAGGGGAGATTGCCGAAATCCTGTTTTCCTTTCCGGGGGGATGGGGTTGGGTCGTGGCAGAAGATGTCACGGACTGTCACAAGATTGTGGAGTGCTATCGAGGTCTTTTTGATGATATTGTGTCATTGTGGAAGACTGCGAAGCCGCAGTCTTCTTTTTATTTTGTATCGTTTCACACACAATTGTGGGTGTCACAATAAATTATTTTACAGAAGGAGAATCTGCAATGAAAAAGAAAGTTCTTTTGCTCGCAACCGTTCTGATTCTCTGCGCCATGTTTACCTTCACGGTATTCGCCGCAGAAGCAGACGTTGCTGCAGTCGCCAATCCCTTTATCGCGACCTTCTGGTCGCTGGTACCCCCGCTGATCGCCATTATACTGGCTCTTATCACGAAAGAAGTATATTCCTCCCTGTTTGTCGGTATCCTGATCGGTGCTCTGCTTTACAACAACTTTGACGTTGTTGCAACCGTGGACTCCATGCTGCAGGATGGTCTGATCGCTTCGGTCAGCGGCACTGCCGGTATTTTTATCTTCCTGGTTATCCTTGGCATTATGGTTGCTCTGATCAATCAGTCCGGTGGTTCCCAGGCATTCGGCAGATGGGCATCGGTGAATATCAAATCCAAAATCGGTGCTGTTCTTTGTACCTTTGTTTTGGGTGTTCTGATTTTCATCGACGACTACTTCAATTGCCTGACCGTTGGTTCGGTTATGCGTCCGGTAACCGATGCACAGAAAATCAGCCGTGCCAAGCTTGCTTATGTCATTGACGCCACCGCGGCTCCTATTTGCATGATCGCCCCCATTTCCTCCTGGGCCGCCGCTGTATCGGAATACACCTCCGGTGTTGTGGGTGCCAATGGCGAAGAAATCTCCTCTTTGGCTCTTTTTGTCAAGGCCATTCCGTATAACTACTATTCCCTTCTGACCTTTGTCTTCATCATTGCCATCGCTCTCATGAAGTTTGACTTTGGCCCCATGAAGAAGCACGAAGAAAATGCCCTGAACGGTGACCTCTTTACCTTTGGTAAGGAAGTTATCGGTGGGGAAGAACTGGAAGAAGGCAACGCCAAGGGTCGTATTATCGACCTTCTGCTCCCTGTTATCGTATTGATTATTGTTTCGGTCTTTGCTTTGATCTACGTTGGTGAATTCTACAGCGCCGACAGCGATTACTACAAGGATTTCGTTGGCTCCTTCGGTAATACCGACGCCACCGTAGCTCTGCCCCTTGCCGGTATCGTAGCTCTGGTTCTTACCGTTATCTACTTTATCGCACGCCGTCTGGTCACCTTCAAGCAGGCTATGGCTGCCGTTCCCAAGGGCTTCATTGCCATGGTTCCCGCCATCCTGATCCTCACCATGGCCACCGGTCTGAAGAACATGACCTCCCTTCTGGAATCCGACACCTTTGTACAGAATGCTCTGGCCAATGCGGAAGCCCTGCATAACTTCCTGCCGGCCATTATCTTCCTGGTAGCCTGCGGTATTGCATTTGCCACCGGTACCTCCTGGGGTACCTTCGGTATCCTGATCCCCATCGTGCTGAGCGTATTCCCTGCCGGCAGCGAGATCATGGTTATCGGTATGTCTGCCTGTTTGGCCGGTGCCGTTTGCGGCGACCATTGCTCGCCCATTTCGGACACCACCATCATGTCCTCCGCCGGTGCCCAGTGTGAACACGTGAACCACGTTTCCACCCAGCTGCCCTACGCCATCACCGTTGCCGCCGTATCCTTCGTCGGCTACGTGATTTCCGGCTTCGTACAGAACTGGCTCATCGTTCTGCCCATCTCCATGGTTATTATGGTTGGTGTGCTCTTCGTCATGAAGGCCGTTTCCAAGTCTGCCAAGGCGTAAAGACTACATATTTTATGCATCCCGGAAAGCGAAGGCCTCCGGGATGCTTTTTTGTGAAAAAGATTGCCCTGGGGTAGGTTGTTGTGGTATAATCAGGTAAAGTCATGGAAAGGAGCATAGCAATATGATCTACGATGCCAAAAAGACCGAAAAGCTTAGTCCGGAGCTTTTTCAAAATCCCACTTCGGATTTCCGTGGTACCCCCTTCTGGGCATGGAACTGCAAGCTGG
>JAFYNU010000217.1 GCA_017547975.1 Clostridia bacterium | reverse complement strand
TCCGATCCTTGACGAATTGGACCGCTATTTATATAAAAACGACTACCTTTCCGCCGAAGCCTTTCTGCTTCGGAAGCTTCGGGAGGCTGATATTCCCACCGAGGTTTTGCTTCGAAACGAGCTCATGGGGCTTTATCGCAAGCTTGGCCGCCGGGAGGAAGCATTGGATATGGTTGCCGCCGCCCTGGACCTCATCGACCGGCAACGGCTTTCCCGAAATTTGGGAGCTGCCACCACCTTTTTGAACGCCGCCACGGTCTATAAAGCCTTTGGCCTGGCCGAAAGGGCTCTTCCCCTGTTCGAACGAGCCAGAGAGCTCTACGAAGCCAATCTTTCTCCCAGCGACAGCCGCCTTGGGGGGCTCTACAACAACATGGGACTGGCACTGGTAGACCTTTGCCGTTTTGAAGAAGCCAAAACTCTCTACCGCAAAGCCATCGCCATCATGGAACCCACCGAAAACGGCCCCCTGGAAGTGGCCATCACCCTCCTGAATCTGGCAAGTGCCGCCGAAGCCCAATTGGGACTTCAGGAAGCGGAGAATATCATCGCCGATTATCTGACCCAGGCAGAATCCCTATTGGAAAGCCATAAAAACAAGGACGGTTACTACGCCTTCGTGTGTGAAAAATGTGCCTCCACCTTTGGGTATTACGGTTGGTTTTTCACCGAAAAACGGCTAAAAAGCGAAGCAGAAAGGATATACGGTCAATGAACGGACTTGCCCTTGCCCAAGCCTTTTACCATACCCACGGGGAACCCATGCTCCGGGAGCAGTTCCCCCAGGTAGTTCCGCTGATTGCCGTGGGTCTTTGCGGAAGCGGTTCGGAATGCTTTGGCTATGATGACGAAATTTCCCGGGATCACGATTTTGAACCTGGTTTTTGCCTGTTTTTACCCGGCGAGGAGGTTGTCGATCGGCGTACCGCCTTCGCCCTGGAACGGGCTTACAGCAAACTCCCCAAGGAATTTATGGGGTTTTCCCGAAGCCCCCTTTCCCCTGTGGGGGGCAATCGACACGGTGTCATCCGCATGGAGGACTTTTTCCGGGAGAAGACCGGCACTCCGGATGGCAATCTTTCCCTCCTTGACTTTTGCCGCATTCCGGAACAATCCCTGGCAGAAGCCACCAATGGAGAGATTTTCCGGGATGATTCGGGCCTCTTTTCCTCCATCCGGGCCGGTCTTTCCTATTTGCCGGAGGATGTGCGTCGAAAAAAGCTGGCGGGAAACCTGCTCCTGATGGGGCAGGCAGGGGAGTACAATTATCCCCGCTGTATCACCCGCGGCGAAACCGGTGCCGCTCAGTTGGCTTCTGTTGAATATGCGAAAGCCGCACTCCACACCATCTTCCTCCTAAACCACACCTATCTCCCCTACTACAAATGGAGCTTCCGGGCTCTCCGGGGTCTCCCCCTGCTTTCCCGCCTTGCCGCCCCGCTGGAATATATGATTTCCAGCGGAAACACCCCGGAGGAAATCCCTCTAAAGACCGCCGCCATGGAAGAGGTCACAGGGGCCATCATCGCCCTGCTCCGAACCCAATCCCTGACCCAATTCCCCGGGGATGCGGCGGAGGGTCACGCCTATTCGGTCAACAACCAGATCGCCGATCCCACCCTGCGTACCCAGCACGTGTTGTTTGCAGTTTAACTCTTTGGGTTTTTGTTATTTTTTTCTTACCGGGACCCAGATCTCGCTTTGATAATCGGGGCTTTCCATGTCACCCTGGGTGTACGCTTCGATATCAAGCTCCATGGTGGGTTGATAGTCCGAGGTTGGGAAAAACTCCGAAACAATTCGGTTCCACATATTTTGTATAGCGTCCGGCATGGCTCCTTTGCAAGGAAACACCGCCCAGGTCCGGGCAGGAACGGTACTCACCCGAAACCCTTCCGGCACCGGGGTCTTTTGCTCCCATTTTACGGCGATGGCGTATGCAAAGGTCTTCGCGTCCTCCGGCGAAGTTTCATAGCATACACCAAAGAGATAGTCCTTATCGCTTGTCAGTTCCATCAGCTTTTCCACTGTTCCGTCCCGGTAGGCTCTGGTCCAGAAAGCGGGAATGCTTTTGATATTTTTCTGGTTTTCTACCGTGTGCATTTCCACCTTCTCCAGGAGGGTAAAGGCTTGCTTTTCCACAATTTTGTAATCCATGACTGTTCCTCCGCTTAGGGTTATTTTCACAGAAAGCCGGGAAAAGGATCTGAGCTTTGCCCCTTCTTTTTTGGCTTCCGATGGGGAAATCCCATGAAATCGGGCAAACGCTCTGGCAAAGCTTTCGGGACTTTCATAGCCGTATCGCAGAGCCACGTCAATCACCTTGGTCTTTCCCTCCCGCAGCTCGTAGCCGGCTAACGTGAGCCTGCGGTTGCGGATGTACTCTCCAAGGCTCATGTGGCAGAGCATACCGAAAATCCTTTGAAAATAGAATTCCGAACAAG
>JAFYNU010000216.1 GCA_017547975.1 Clostridia bacterium | reverse complement strand
TGGGGGTAGCAGCCCAGGGTGACGGTATCCCCCACCCCCGCAGAGGCAAGGTGGGTACGAATCGCGGTCATATCGATGGCATAGAGCTCGTTTTCCAAACTGCTTCGGCGCTCGTAGGCATCCAGGTAATCATCGGCGGCTTCCATGGCCTCCACGGCCCCAGCCAGGTCCCCCGCCGCCATCCGGGCGATTCCTTCCTGATACCCCACCTCTTTCACCCGATCGGGAGCATCCATGTAATCCCCCAGATCGGAGAAGAGTTTCCGTGCCCGGGAGAAATTGCCCTTTTCCAGCTGGTTCTCCCCCCGGTTATAGCGGCCCGATTTGGTAAAATTCGAAAGTATTACCACCAAAAGGATCAGGAGAATGACCCCCAGAGCCATGATAAAAATCTTACGGCGTTTCATTTCCTCCTGCCGCTTTTTGGCAATGGCGGCCGCACGCCGCTTTTCCTCCGGGGTTTTGGGGTTTTTGATTTCCATATCCCGGGTTCTGCGGTTCGGTGAGGGCTTCTTTGGCGGTTGATTGGGTTTTCGTTCCATCCTGTTCCTCCTTTCGGCGTTTTCTATTATGATACCCGAGTGCGGTCTATTTGTCAATAAAAAAAGCGGCCTTCTTTCACGAAGACCGCCTTATATCATGATTTAGTAGCTGCCCAATTCCTTATAAAGTGCCACAACCTCCCGGAACTGTTCCAAAGAGACCACGTTGGGAATGGAGTGGTCGGTGGCGAAAACGTAGCCGCCGTTTTTCTTCAGTTCGGGGATCAGGCGGCGCATTTCGGCTTCCATGCGTTCCGGTTCGTTCCAAAGCAGGGCGTCGATGCCGCCGTGGAGCACCAGCCTGTCGCCGTACTTGGCCTTGAGCTCCAGGGGTTCCATGCCGGCCTTCACCTCCAGGGGATTCAGGGCATCCAGACCCATGTCCACCAGATCGGGAACGAAGGGATTCACGTCGCCGCAGGAATGGAGCTGGGCTTTCATGCCCTTGCTGTGGGCCCAGTCAATGGCCCGCTGATGCACCGGTTTGAGAAGCTCCCGGTACATACTCAGGGAGAAGAACTGGTTGTGCTTGTAACCCATATCGTCCCACCACCAGATGGCGTCGAACTTATAGCCCTGGTCCAGGACCTTTTCGTAGAGGGCGATGCACACGTCCAGATAGGTGTTGAACATATCCACACACCACTCGGGTTCTTCGATCATGGCCATGAGGATGGTTTCGGTACCCGCCATCCAGGAATGGGTCACGTCGAAACCAAACCAGAAGTTGGCGTACTTCCAATAGCCCTGTTCCTCCCAAATGGGATAGTTCTTTTTGAGATAATCCCAGTCGATGCGGTCGGGGGTGGGGAGCATGCGGGCCTTGGCTTCCTCCCAGGCTTCGGGGGTGTTGATCCTGTAGGAGAGGAATTCCGGGGTGGTATCCTCCCCAATCAGCTCCCGTTGGGTGGTGCCCCATTTGGTGGTGTAGACCCGGGCAATGCCGTCGTTGGAAATTTCCTTGGCTTCGTAGCGGGGAGAGTTATCCGGCTGGAACCGGGCGGTGGTCGCACCCAGCGGCGGGCCTTTCTCTGCCGGATTGTCATTGCCGCCGACGCCGGCCAGGGCAACCGCCCGGTCATGATCGAGGCGAACGGCCGGAAGCTCCCGGAGGATCCTGCTCGGTTCATAATCCGCCATATCGATGACAGTCACCTCGGATGCGGTGATCTTCTTGTTTTCATCCAGCGTCAGGTCAAAGCGGACAATCTC
>JAFYNU010000215.1 GCA_017547975.1 Clostridia bacterium | reverse complement strand
TACCCCCTGCAGAAGAAGCGCCATTCCCTGGAATATCTGCGCACCATCGCCCACCTGCGCCCCCGTACCAACACCTTCAGCGCCGTATTCCGCGTCCGCTCTGCCGCGGCCTACGCCATTCATAAATTCTTCAACGAACGCGGCTTCGTTTACGTTCACACTCCCCTCATCACCGGCAGTGACTGCGAAGGTGCCGGCGAAATGTTCCGGGTCACCACCCTGGATCCCGCCGATCCTCCCCGCACCGAAGACGGTGCCGTGGACTTCAAGGAAGACTTCTTCGGCAAGACCACCGGCCTAACCGTTTCCGGCCAGCTGGAAGGCGAAACCTACGCCCATGCCTTCCGCAAGATCTACACCTTCGGCCCCACCTTCCGTGCCGAACACAGCAACACCCCCCGTCACGCCGCCGAATTCTGGATGATCGAGCCGGAAATCTGCTTCGCCGACCTGGAAGACAACATGGCTCTGGCTGAAGACATGCTCAAATACCTGATCAAGTACGTCATGGAAACCTGCCCCGAAGAAATGAAGTTCTTCAACGACTTCATCGACAAGGGTCTGATCGAACGGCTCAACGGCGTGGTCAACGCTGAATTTGCCCACGTGACCTACACCGAAGCCATCAAGCTCCTGGAAGAAAACAACGCCAACTTCGACTACAAGGTATCCTGGGGCACCGACCTGCAGACCGAACACGAACGGTATCTCGCCGAAAAGTACTTCAAGCGCCCGGTATTCGTCACCGACTACCCCATCGAAATCAAATCCTTCTACATGCGCCAGAACGACGACGGCAAGACCGTCGCCGCCATGGACCTGCTTGCCCCGGGCGTCGGCGAAATCATCGGCGGCAGCCAGCGTGAAGAACGTCTGGAACGCCTGCTGGGCCGCATGGAAGAGCTGGGCCTCAAGGAAGAGGATTACTCCTGGTACGTGGATATGCGCCGCTACGGCGGTACCCGCCACGCCGGTTTCGGACTGGGCTTCGAGCGCTTCATCATGTACGTCACCGGTATGAGTAACATCCGTGACGTCATCCCCTATCCCCGCACCGTCGGCACCGCCGAATTCTAAGCAAAGGAAGCTATAGTATGCTGCTTGCGATTGACGTCGGTAACACCAATATCGTACTGGGTGTGTTTGAAAAGAGCGGAAATCTGCTGTTTTCCTCCCGTTTGGTAACCGACAGCGCCAAAACCGAAGACCAATACGCCATCGACTTCCGGGATATTCTGCGCCTTTACAAGGCGGAGGAGCTGGAAATCACCGGGTCCATCCTGTCCAGCGTATCCCCGCCCATGACCACCATTCTGTCCCGGGCGGTGGAGCGGCTGTTTGGCTGTCCCCCGTTGATCGTGGGTCCCGGCATCAAAACCGGTCGCCCCATCGCCATCGACAACCCCGCCCAGCTGGGCAGCGACATGGTGGTCACCGCCACCGCCGCCTCGGCTAAGTATCAAAAGCCCGCCATCGTCATCGACATGGGCACCGCCACCACCATCTCCTACGTCAACAAGGATGGGGTGTACTGCGGCTGTGCCATTCTGGCGGGGGTGCGCACCGCACTGACCGCCCTGACCTCCCGCACCGCCCAGCTGACCTCCATCGCCATCGAAGCCCCCTCCTCGGTGATCGGCAAAAACACGGTGGACGCCATGCAGGCGGGTGTGGTTTACGGCACCGCATCCATGGTGGACGGCATGATTGAGCGGATTGAAAGCGAATACGGTCCAGTTGCCACGGTGGTTGCCACCGGCGGCATGGCCCGGGAAGTGGTTCCCTTCTGCCGCAAGCAGATCACATTTGACCCCGATCTTCTGATGAACGGGCTTTACCTGCTTTATAAGAAGAATCGGCCCAACTTCTGATTTTTCCCCCAACCGGGAAAAAATATAAAAAAAGCGATGCATCCCCTCCCGGGAGCATCAGCGAAAGGAAATTGAATATGCAAAACACCCAAAATCGTCGGATGACACCTTCGGCCATACCGACAAGCAACCACAAAAACCAGGTGGGAGGTGCGCGAGTATGAGAAACCGGAATCAGAAGATCCTCCGTATGGCTGGAATTGCCCTTCTGATGGCTCTGGTGGTGGTCATGCAGGCCATTGGCGGCATGATTCCCCCGGTGGGCGGCTTTTCCATCTCCCTGGTCCTGATCCCCATCGTACTGGGTGCCGCGGTTTACGGTCCCGGTGCGGGTGCCCTGCTGGGTGCCACCTTCGGCGCGGTGGTTTTCGTCAACTGCGTCACCGGTGCAGACCCCGGCGGTGCCATGGTATTCCAGGCCGGCCCCGTCCTCTGCTTCCTGGTGGTTATGGCCAAGGGTATCCTGTGCGGTCTTGCCTCTGGCGCCGTTTACAAGCTCTTCAAAGCCAAGAATCCCTACCTTGCCATGCTCCTTGCCGCCATCGTTTGCCCCCTGGTGAACACCGGCATCTTCGTCATTTGTATGTTTGCCTTCTTCCTTGACATCCTGGCCGCATGGGCCGGCGGTGGAAACGTGGTTGGCTACGTGCTGACCGGTCTGATTCTGGCAAACATGGTTCCCGAACTTCTAATCAACGTGATTTTCAGCCCTGCCGGTGCCCGAATTGCCAAATTCGTAGCCCCCAAGGGCAACTGACATACTAAAACCCCCTATAGCAAGAACAAAACCGAATTGGAGAATTGCCACATGCAACGTGATTATCTGTCCCTTTCCCGGGAAGAACTCCTTGCCGAAAAGGAGTTACTGCAAAAGAAATATGATGAATACAAGGCCATGTCCCTTACGCTGAACATGACCCGGGGTATCCCCTGCCGGGAACAGGTGGACCTGAGCGAGGATATGCTCCACGTCATCGACAGCGGTGACAAGTGCATTTCGGGTAAAACCGACATCCGCAACTACGGTATGCTGGACGGTATTCCCGAAATGAAGCAGATCTTTGCCGATCTTTTCCACGTCATGCCGGAAAACGTCATCTGTGGTGGTAACTCCTCCCTGAATATGATGTACGATACCATTGCCCGTGCCATGATTTTCGGTACCGCCCCCGGCTTCACCCCCTGGGGCAAGCAGAAGGAAATCAAATTCCTCTGTCCGGTGCCGGGCTACGACCGTCACTTTGCCATCACCGAGATTTTTGGCATCCAGATGATCCCCATCGACACCACCGATTCGGGTCCCGACATGGACCAGGTGCGGGAATACGTGGAAAACGACCCCACCGTCAAGGGCATTTGGTGCGTACCCAAGTACTCCAACCCCTCCGGCATCGTCTATTCCAACGACACCGTCCGGGCCTTTGCCGCCCTGAAGCCCGCCGCCAAGGACTTCCGCATTTTCTGGGACAACGCCTACGCCGTGCACGACCTCTACGACGAAGTGAAGCTCCTGGATATCTTTGCGGAATGCCGCCGCAACGGCGTGGAAAACCGTGTCTACGAATTCGCCTCCACCAGCAAGATCTCCTACCCCGGTAGCGGTGTCGCTTGTCTTGTTGCTGACACCGAGGATATCCTGTGGGCCAAAAAGCTCATCGCCTTCCAGACCATCGGTCCGGATAAGATCAACCAGAAGCGCCACGCCGCCTTCTTCAAGGATGCGAACGGCATTATGGAACACATGAAGAAGCACGCCGCAATCCTGCGGCCCAAGTTTGAGGCGGTGGTGGATACCCTGGAAGCCGAGCTTGGCGACCTGGGCATTTGCCAATTCTCCAAGCCCCGGGGCGGTTACTTCATCAGCTTCGACCTTCTGGTGGGCAG